>CAYNOF010000839.1:0-18031 GCA_964398335.1 uncultured Rhizobiaceae bacterium | reverse complement strand
AGGGATGCGGCCCGAGGCGAAGCCGATCACCAGCAGGCGGCCCAGCCAGTTGATGCAGCGGATCGCCTCGTCGAAGGCATCGCCGCCCACCGGATCGTAGATCACGTCTGCGCCCTTGCCGTCGGTGAGGTCCTTGACCTTGTCGCGCATCTTCTCCTTGGCGTAGTTCACGAACATCGTCGCGCCGTACTTGCGGCAGATGTCCATCTTCTCGTCGGAGCCCACCGCGGCGATCACCTTGGCGCCCATCAGCGCCCCCAGCTCGACCGCAGTCAGGCCGACGCCGCCCGCGGCGCCCAGCACCAGCAAGGTCTCGCCCGGCCTCAGATCGCCGCGCTGCTTGAGCGCGTAGTAGCTGGTGCCGTAGGTCATGGTGAAGGCGGCACCCTCCTCGAACGTCATGTTCGCCGGCATCGGCAGCAGGTTGGCGGTGGGGATCACCGCCTCCTCGGCGTAGCCGCCATGGCCGATCATGCCGATCACGCGGTCGCCGACGGCGTAGTCGATCACGCCCTCGCCCAGCTCGGTGACGACGCCACCGACCTCGTGGCCGGGCGAGAACGGACGCGGCGGCTTGAACTGGTACTTGTCGGCGATGATCAGGGTGTCGGGGAAGTTCACGCCGGCGGCATGCACGGCGACGCGCACCTCGCCCTTGCCCACGGGCTTCGACGGCACGTCGCGCAGTTCGAGGCTTTCCGGCGCGCCCGGCTTGTCGCTGATCATCGCCCGCATGGCGTGGCTCCCTGAACGGTCATTTACGGCGGAGGATTGATACGACAGCCGGCCCGGCCGGCAAACCCGCCAATTCCGCAGATCACTCAGGCGCCGACGTCGAGCACGACCTTCCCCGTCGCCTGCCGCCCGTCGAGAATCCGCAGCGCCTCCGGCGCCTTCTCCAGCGGCAGCACCGTCGATACATATGGCTTGAGCCTGCCCGCGGTGTAGAGCCTCAGCACGCCCTGCATCGCCACGTCCGCCTCCTGCGGAAACTGCTCGCGCCAGCCCGCGGTGCGGATGCCACGCAGCTCGGCGCCCTTGAGCAGCAGCAGGTTGGCCGGCGCCGAGGCAATGCGGCCGCTGGCGAAGCCCACCACCAGCAGCCGCCCGCCCCAGGCAATGCAGCGCAGGCACTCGTCGAAGGCATCGCCTCCCACGGGGTCGTAGATCACGTCGGCGCCCTTGCCGCCGGTGAGCTCGTTGACGCTGTCACGCAACCGCGCCGGGCCGTAATCGATCTGCCGCCGCGCGCCGTGCCTGGCCGCCAGCGCCCGCTTCTCCGCCGTGCTGGCGACGGCGATCACGTCGGCGCCCATCGCCGCGCCGATTTCGCAGGCGGTGAGCCCGACGCCGCCGGCCGCGCCGAGCACCAGCAAGGTCTCGCCGGCCTTCAGCTTCGCGCGGTTGTTCAGCGCGTAGTACGAGGTGAGATAGACCACCGGGAACGCCGCACCGTCGATCCACGACATCGCCTCGGGCATCTTCCACACCATGTCGGCGCGCATGACGATCTCCGAGGCGAAGCCGCCCACGCCGCACATGCCGAAGACACGGTCGCCGGTCTTGAGGTGCGTCACGCCTGACGCAGTCTCCACCACCTCGCCCGCCATCTCCAGGCCGGGCACGAACGGAAAGGGTGGCTTACGCTGATACTTGCCGTAGATCATCAGCACGTCGGGGAAGTTCACGCCGGCGGCGCGGATGCGGATGCGCACCTCGCCGGCGCCGAGCGGCGGTGATGGCAGCTCCTTCAAGGTCAGCGTTTCGGGCGGTCCCCAGGCGTCGCAGACGATCGCGCGCATACCCACACCCTCTCCGCTTGCCGCTGCAACAGGCTTGCCTCTACCGTATCCGCGTGACCCCGGATTCGCCCACCGACGCCCAATCGCGCGAACCGCTTGCCGAAACCATGGACAGGCTGTTCGCCGGGCCGCCGGAGGAGACGGTGAGCGTGCAGTCGCTGCTCGACGGCATGCGCGGGCGCTCCTATCCGCTGGTCGTCGCCGTCTTCGACGTGCCCAACTGCATCCCCACGGGCATTCCCTGGCTGTCGACCATCACCGGCATCCCGATCTGCATCGTGCTGGTGCAGATGCTGATGGCGCGGCCCTCGGCCCATCTGCCGCAGCTCATCGGCAACAAGCGCCTGCCGCGCGCACGCCTGCAGCGCTTCATGACACGCGCGCGCCCCAGGATCGCCTGGCTCGAGCGCCGCGTACGCCCGAGACTCGGCGGCTGGACCCGCGACATGTCTCGGCTGGCGCTGTCGATCGCCGCACTGGCCAACGCCATCGTGCTCGCTCTGCCGATCCCCTTCGACAATTTCTTCGCCGCCTGGGCGGTGATGTTCTTTGCCCTCGCGCTGCTCGAGCGCGACGGCGTGATGGCGATCCTGGGCTGGATCTTCACCACCTTCACTACGACATGGACCATCCTGCTGCTGACCGTCTACCGCGAGGCGCCGGCATTGGTCGGCGCCTGGCTCGGCCAGGCATGGACGTGGTTCAAGACGCTGCTGTCATCCTGAGCGCAGCGAGGGACGACAGCGCGACTCAGTATGAGCGCGGCAGACCCAGCACGTGCTCGGCGACGAAGTTCAGCACCATGTTGGTCGAGATCGGCGCCACGGTGTAGAGCCGCGCCTCGCGGAACTTGCGCTCGATGTCGTATTCCTCGGCGAAGCCGAAGCCGCCATGCGTCTGCACGCACATCTCGGCGCAGGACCAGGCCGCCTCGGAGGCCAGCATCTTGGCCATGTTGGCGTCGGCGCCGGCGTTGATGCCGGCCTCGAACAGCGTGGCTGCCTTGCGCACCATCAGGTCGGCGGCCTCGACCTGGGTGTAGGCGCGCGCGATGGGGTACTGCACGCCCTGGTTCTGGCCGATCGGCCGGCCGAAGAGCTTGCGCTCCTTGGCGTAGTTCACCGCCTTCTCGATGAACCACCGGCCATCGCCGATGCATTCCGAGGCGATCAGCACGCGCTCGGCGTTCATGCCCGAGAGGATGTAGCGGAAGCCCTGCCCCTCCTCGCCGATCAGGTTCTCCGCCGACACTTCCATGTTGTCGAAGAACACCTCGGTGCTGTTGTGGTTCATCATGGTGCGGATCGGCCGGATGGTGAGGCCCTTGCCCAGCGCCGCGCGCATGTCGACCAGGAACACCGACAGGCCCTCGGTGCGCTTGGCCTGCTGGTCCCTGGGCGTGGTGCGCGCCAGCAGCAGCATCAGGTCGGAATGCTCCGCCCGGCTGGTCCACACCTTCTGGCCGTTGACGACATAGGTGCTGTTGTTCTTCTTCACCGCCGTGGTGCGCAGGCTGAGCGTATCGGTGCCGCTGGTCGGCTCGGTGACGCCGAAGGCCTGCAGGCGCAGCTCGCCGGTGGCGATCTTGGGCAGGTAGCGCTCCTTCTGCTCCTTGCTGCCGTGCCTGAGCACCGTGCCCATGATGTACATCTGCGCGTGGCAAGCCGCGGCGTTGCAGCCGGCGCGGTGGATCTCCTCGAGCACGGCGCTGGCGGCGGAAATGCCAAGACCCGCGCCGCCGTATTCCTCGGGGATCAGGATCGACAGCCAGCCGGCCTCGGTCAGCGCGCGCACGAACTCGGTGGGATAGCCGCGCTCACGGTCGAGCTTGCGCCAGTAGGCGCCGTCGAACTTCAGGCAGAGGGCGCGCACCGCATCACGGATCTCGGGGTGCGTCGGCGCATAGGGCGTGTCGGCAAGCGTCGCGGTGGCCATGGGTCTTCCGTCGGTTGATCGGCGACGGTACTAGCCGCCGCCCGCCGGCAGGGCAACCGTCAGCCGCGCCGTGCCACCCAGACCAGACCGTGCCAGCCCTTCTGGTGCGGGTAATCGGCCACGAAATCCCGCGTCGGATCGCGAAACAGCCTCAACCGCGTCATCACCGCCTGGGAGCGCAGATTGTCGACCGCCGTGTAGGCCAGGATTTCGCTGAGGCCCGCGCGGCCCAGCGCATCGTCCAGTGCTGCCCGCGCTGCCTCGGTGGCGTAGCCGTGCCCCCACGCCGCGCGCATGAAGCGCCAGCCGATCTCGAAATGATGGCCCAACGGATGACCCGACGGCGACGGCATGACGCCGGCGTAGCCGAGGAACGCACCGCCATGATCCTCGACCAACCAGCGGCCGAAGCCATGGCGCTCGAAGGTGGCCCTATACCGATCGAGCTTGGCGTCGCTGTCGGCGCGGTCGAGCGTACCGCCCTCGTCGGCCATGACCTCGGGATCGCTGTTCATGGCGGCGAAGGCGGCGCGATCGGTCGCGCGCCACGCGCGCAGGCGCAGTCGTGTCGTGTCGATCAGCATCGGACCCGCTTCTAGCCGACTTGCGGCCGCGCGTCCGCCTTGCGATAGAGGCGCCCGCGTCGCGGAGGTCTGTCAGGTGCGTCTCTCGCTCATCGGTTCGCCCGTTGTCGCCGTGCTGGTCGGATTCGGCGGCACCCTGGCGGTGATCGTCGAGGCGGCGCGCGCCGTGGGCTGCTCGCCGGGGCAGATCACGTCGTGGGTCACCGGGCTGTGCCTGGCGATGGCGGCCACGACGGGATGGCTGACCTGGCGCCATCGCCAGCCGATCGTCACCGCCTGGTCGACGCCCGGCGCGGCGCTGATCGCGGCGATGCCCGGCGTCTACGACCCGCACCAGGCAGTGGGTGCTTTCCTGTTCACCGCCGCGCTGATCCTGCTCAGCGCCGCGCTCAAGCCGTTGGCGAACCTGATCGAGCGCATCCCGCCGGCCGTCGCCGGCGCCATGCTCGCGGGCGTGCTGCTGCGCTTCGTGATCGGCGCGGTCGGTGGCATCAACAGCGATCCGCTCTTCGTGCTGGTGCTGATCGGCCTGTTCCTCGGGTTGCGCCTGGTGCTGCCCTTCGCGGCCGTGCCGATCATCGTCGTGGTCGGCCTCGTCTGGGCCTGGCTCGCCGGCAGGCTGAGCGGCGTCTCGGGCATCGGTCTCTCGCATGTCGAGCTCGTCGTGCCAGCCTTCGATCCGGCGGCGCTCATCGGTCTGGGCGTGCCGCTGTTCCTGGTCACCATGGCCTCGCAGAACCTGCCGGGTTTCGCCGTGCTGCGCGCCGCCGGCTACAACCCGCCGGTACGACCGATTCTCGCCGTCACCGGGCTGGCCTCGCTGCTGACCGCACCGCTGGGCGCCCACACCAGCAACCTCGCGGCGATCACCGCCTCGATCTGCACCGGTCCCGACACGCACCCCGACCCTGCCAAACGCTGGCAGGTCGGTCCGTTCTATGCCGCGGGCTACCTGCTGTGCGCGATCTTCGGCGCCTCGCTGGTCGCGGTCTTCGCCGCCCTGCCGCCGGCGCTGATGGCGACCATCGCCGGCCTCGCCCTGCTCGCACCGTTCGTCGGCGCACTCGGCGTGGCGCTCGAGCAGCCGGTGCACCGTTACGCCGCCGGCGTCACCTTCGCCGTCAGCGCGTCGGGCACGACCTTCCTCAGCCTCGGCTCCGCCTTCTGGGGGCTTGCCGCCGGCATCTTCGTGCTGGCGCTCGATCGCATCCGCGCCGTTTTCACGACCCGCGCATAGTTCCGCACCCAGCTTCCGTTAAATTTCTTCAGCCTGTGGTCAGGAGCCTGAGCTTGCGCCTCCCGGACCACAGGACCAGCATCGCGACCAGTCCGTAGAGTACGAGTCCACGTCCAACAACGTCAGTCGCGTAAAGCGTCGGCGTCGTCTCCAGGGAGGAGACCCGGATGGATGCCATCGAATCTTCGGCGATGCGGAAGATCTATGTCCGCCTGCTGCCCTTCGCGGTGCTCTGCTACTTCTTCGCCTATATCGACCGCATCAACGTGAGCTTCGCCGCGCTCACCATGCGCGGCGATCTCGGCATGTCGGCGGCCGCCTTCGGCTTCGCCACCGGCACGTTCTACTGGGGCTACTTCCTGTTCGAGGTGCCCAGCAACGTCATCATGGAGAAGGTCGGCGCGCGGTTGTGGATCGCGCGCATCATGATCAGCTGGGGCATCCTCGCCGGCGCCACCGCCTTCTCGGTGGGCGAGGTCAGCTACGGCATCGTCCGCTTCCTGCTGGGCGTCGCCGAGGCCGGCTTCTTCCCCGGCATCATCCTCTACTTCACCTACTGGTTCCCGGCGCGGCATCACGCGCGCATCGTCTCCGGCTTCCTCATGGGACTGCCGGTCGCGGTGGCGCTGGGCGCGCCCGTGTCGACCGGATTGATGGGCCTGCACGGCCTGTTCGGGCTGAAGGGCTGGCAGGTGATGTACATCGCCGAGGCCATTCCGACGGTGCTGCTCGGCCTGGCGACGCTGTTCGTGATGACCGACAAGCCGGAGCAGGCGAAGTGGCTGACCGCCGAGGAGCGCAGCTGGCTCGGCGCGCGCCTGCTGTCGGAACGCAAGGCCAAGGACGCGGTCAAGACCTTCACCATATGGCGCGCGATGGTCGACCCCAAGGTGCTGCTGCTGTCGCTGAACTATCTCGGCATCGTCACGGCGAGCCTCGGCATGCTGATCTTCATTCCGCAGATCATCAAATCGCTCGGCACTTTCAGCAACATGACCGTCGGCTGGCTGACCATGATCCCCTATATCTGCGGGGCTATCGCCATGGTCGGCCTGGGCTACGTTTCCGACGTCATGCACGAGCGGCGCTGGAACCTGCTGTTCAGTTGCGTGCTGTCGACCATCGGGCTGGTCATCGCCGGCCTGACGATGGGCACGTGGTGGGCGATGGTCGGCATGTCGCTGGCGGCGATGGGCTTCTACGGCTCCAAGGGCCCGTTCTGGGCGATGCCGCCGATGTTCCTCACCGGCACGGCAGCCGCCGCGACCATCGCGTGGATCAACTCGATCGGCAATCTCGGCGGCTTCTTCGGCCCCTGGTATGTCGGCTTCATGCGCGACCAGACCGGCAGCTTCGCCGGCGGCCTGTTCGGCCTGGCCCTGCTCAGCCTGGTCGCAGCGCTGGTGTGCGCGATGTTCCTGCACATCCCCGACCCGGCCGCCACCGCCAGGACCGCGCCGGCCGAATAGCTCAACCCTCCGCCGCGCGGCGGATCGCGGCGATCACCTCGGCGTGGGTCGACAGCGTCATGCCGTCGACCGTCGCCTCGGCCTTGCGCGTGACGCCGTCGACGGCGTTGCCCTCGCGCACGAGGCGTTCCAGCAGGCGCCGGTCATGCTCGGCGTCGAACGACTCCAGCAGCACCGGCGCCAGCGCCGGCATCACCGCCGCCAGCGCGCCCACCAGAGCATAGCCGCCCCAGTTGGAGACGCCGGCAACGATCAGATCATCCGCCGCCGTAGCGCAGGCGATGCGCTCGCCATTGGGCACGGTGCGCGCGATCAGCTCAGGCGGCAGGCTGCCCATGCCGATCTCGTTGCCGCCGTCGCCGATGGCGATGCGCCGCCACTTCGCGGCCAGGAACAGATCGTCGAGCGGCGGCGTGAAGGCCGACACGTCCTCGCCCCGCATGTTGCGCGGCTTGCCGTCGCGCGAACGCCCGCAACGCTCGATCGAGATCACATGGGTGATACCCTCGTCGATCCAGCGCTTCGCCACGGTCGCGGCATCGTCGACGTCGATCGGCGTGTCGGCGGCACGCTGCAGCGAGGCCAGCGCGACCTGGCAGGCCGGTGCGCAGAGCCCGTCGGTCGCCAGGCGCGCGCTCCAGCCGGCGGCGCGGAAGGCGGCGGCCATGTGTGCCATGCCGCCCGGGCCATCGGTTTCGGGGCGCGGCCCCTGCTCGGTCGGCACGGCGAAGCCGGTGATCAGGCCGATGCGCGGTGCGTGTACCTCGGCGATCGACTCGACGGCGCGCAGCAGATTGCCCGCGGTGGCCTCCATCAGCGGCTTGGCGCCGCGACCGACCTCGCGGCAGATCACCGCCTCGATGGCGGCGACGCGATCCTGGGGACGTCTCATTTCTCGGTCGCCACGTAGACGCCGTCCCAGATCGGCGGCGGGGCGGCGAGCAGCTTCTTGGTGCGCTTGCGCATCACGTCGTGATAGCCGCTCTGCCAGCCCGCGCCCTCGGCGGTGGCCTTGGCCACGCGCACGCGCTTGAGCGCCTCCTCGAAATCTCCCGCCCTGTATGCCACCAGAAACGCCTCCTGCTTCTCGAGCAACGCCGCGAATTCGGGCGTGCCTGCCATGGCCTTGTCGCCGGCCAGCGCGAAGATGCGCTCCGGCTCGGTCTTGCCCTTGACCTTGATCAGGTCGAGCTCGACCAGAGCGAACCCGGTGACCGTCTTCGCCGTCGCCTCACCGAGGATCGCGCCGACCGCGTAGGTCTTGCACTGGCCCTCCAGCCGCGAGGCGAGATTCACCGAATCGCCCAGCAAGGTATAGGCGAAACGCTGCGTGCTGCCGAAATTGCCGACCGAGGCCATGCCGGTGTTGATGCCGATGCCGATCATGACCGGGATATGGTTGCGGCCCTGCTCGTGCGCCTCGCGACGCCATTCGACGTTCAGCGCGGCCAGGCGACGCGTCATGGCGAGTGCCGCTTCGCAGGCATGGCGCGGATGCTGCGCCAGCGCCAGCGGGGCGTTCCAGAACGCCATGATGTTGTCGCCCATGTACTTGTCGACCGTACCCCGGGCCTCGAGGATGATATCGGTCATCGGCGTCAGGAAGCGGTTCATGAACACCGCCAGGCCCTGCGGGTCGAACTGCTCGGCGATGGTGGTGAAGCCGCGCACGTCGGTGAACATCACGGTGATCTCGCGCTGCTCGCCGCCCAGCTTGAGCTGGTCGGGATGGCGCGCGAGCTGGGCCACGAGATCGGGCGAGAGATACATGCCGAAAGCGCCGCGGATGCGCGCCCGCTCGGCCTCGGTCTGCATGAAGCCGAAGGCCGAACCGACGGCATAGACCAACGCCAGGGTCGCCGACGGATACACGGGATCGATCAGCAGATGGCCGGACGAGAAGGCGAACCACGGTCCCAGCACGGCGATCGCGATCGCTGCCAGGGCGACGAGCGCCATCTGCCCGCCGCTCAGGCGCGGCACGAGCACGACGAACAACGCGCCCAGCGCGAAGATGAACACCAGCTCCAGCCCCGTCGCATAGTCGGGCCGCAGCAGGTAGGTGCGCGACAGGATCTGCTCGACGATCTGCGCGTGCACCTCGACGCCGGGCACGTTGGCATCGATCGGCGTGTTGCGCAGATCCTTCAGGCCCAGCGCCGAAGTGCCGATGAAGACGATATGGCCCTCGAGCTTCTCCGCCGGCGCGCCGCCGTCGAGTACGGCCTTGGCCGAGACGTAGCGGTCCGGGCGATGACCCGAATCGTAGAGCGTGACGCGGCCCTGCGCATCCGTCGGGATCTCGACGTCGCCGATCCTGATCGAAACCAGGCCGGTGCGCGTGCCGAAGGATGCCTCGCCGCTGGCATTGGAACTCTTCGCGATATAGGTGGTGGCGCCGTCCTGGGCCACGCGCAGGCTCTCGATCGCCAGCGCCGCATAAGGCTCGGTCTGGCCGGCCAGGCGGAAGAGCATCGGCACGCGGCGCACCACGCCGGCATCGCTCGATGGATCCGGGTCGGTGTTGACGCTGCCCAGGCCGTGCGCGGCCTGCTCCAGCACGTCGATCGGCTTCACCGAGCCTGGCCACACCGGCAGGAAACTGCGCGGATCATCCCCGGCGGCGGCAAAGCCGTGCTTGCGCCGGGGCGGCGTGCCGCGCGCGTTGGGGTCGAAGCCGAAGCCGATCACGCTGCGTGAGCCTGCCAGCGCCGCGGCGAACACCACGTCGTTGTCGGGAAACGTCGTGATGATGCGCTGCAGCGTGTCGGGATCGGCGAAGCTCGCGAGGTCGCGCGCCAGGCGCGGGATCGAGGAGCGGTCGGGCTCGGCGAAGACCACGTCAAAGGCGATCACCAGCGCGCCCTTCTCGACCAGCCGCTCGACCAGCCGTGCGATGATCGTGCGGGGCCAGGGCCATTGGCCATGCGCCGCCAGCGCCGCTTCGTCGATGTCGACGATGCGCACCGGCATGTCGGCCGGCACCGCGCGCGGCTTGATCTGCTGGAAGGTGTCGAAAGCGACGTCGCGCAATCGGGTGACGAAGGACGGGTCGGCCGCGCGCAGCACCAGCGCGCCTGCCAGCACCACCAGCGATGCCAGGAGCGGCAGGCGCGCGGCGAGGAAGCGGCGCAGGTTCTTCATGCAGCGACGGTGTCGAGCGGCATCGGCATGACATTAGCCGCAGCGCAGCATGATCGAAGCGGAAAAGTGACGAGCGGCGGTCCGGCGTGCTAAGCCGCGCGCATGTTCGGTCAAGCCGCGTTGGGGGCCACCGACCGGCACGTCGTCTACGGCATCTACGCCAAGTTCGCAGCCATCGTGGTCTTCGCCTCGATGGACTCGCTGGTGAAGTGGCTGGGCGGCGGCTATCCGGTGGCACAGCTCCTGCTCTTCCGCAGCGCCCTCGCCTTCATCCCGCTGATGATCATGATGTCGATGAGCGTCGGCGTCTCGGCACTGCGCACGCGCCAGCCCGGCTGGCAGGCGCTGCGCGCACTGTGCGGCCTGGCGGCAACCTTCGGCTTCTTCTGGGCCTTCCCGCGCGCGCCGCTGGTCGACGTCTACGCGATTTCCTTCGCCGCGCCCTTCTTCATGGCGGCGCTGTCGATCCCGATTCTGGGCGAGCATGTCGGCTGGCGCCGCTGGAGCGCGATCGGCGTCGGTTTCGCCGGCGTGGTGATCGTCCTCGATCCCGGCGCCGGTTTCGATTTCGTATCGACGGTCGCGCTGGGCGCGACGTTCGTCTACGCCTTCAACATCGTCGTGCTGCGCCGCATCGCCCGCACCGACCGCGACGAATCCTCGATGTTCTATTACGGCGCCGCCTGCCTGGCGGTGTTCGGCGGCCTGTGCCTGGTCGACCCCGATACCCATTGGCGCGATCCCGTCGGCTGGGACTGGCTGTGGCTGGCGGCCGTCGGGCTGATGGGCGGCGTCGGCCAGATCTTTTCCACGCGCGCGCTGAGACTCGCGCCGCCCTCGGTGCTGGCGCCGTTCGAATACACCGCGATCATCTTCGCCTTCGCCTATGGCTGGATCTTCTTCCACGAGTTGCCGGCCAGCAGCGTGTGGTACGGCCTGCCGCTGGTGATCGGCTCCGGGCTGTACATCCTCTACCGCGAAAGCGTGCGTGCCCGGCAGGCCCCGCGCAGCTGACTCTTGATCAGCGGGTCCGCTATGCCCGCCGGGTCGCGACGTCGACCGCCTGCGGGCGCTTGCTGGCCAGGGCGGCGAGCGCGTTCCAGCCGCCCAGGGAGAAGAAGTGGGCATAGACCCAGCCCAGCCAGCCCTGGTCGCGCCAGACCTTCAGCACGGCCGCCGGCAGCTTCTTGAACTTCTCCTCGTCGATCACCTTGAAGCCGCCCAGGGCCAGGCGCTCGCCGTTGTTGAGCACCGCGTTGGCGCGGTTGTCGACCAGCAGATCGTTCTCGATCAGCGCGTCGACGAACTCCAGGGTCTGCTTGAAATTGGCCTGGTAGGCGCCGCAGAACTGCAGCGCGCCGTTGACCAGCGCGGTCGGCTTGCCGGCCTCGTCAAACAGCTTGTGCGGGCCATCGTCGACCAGCAGGCCGCTGCCCTCGTCGATCGCCAGGATCAGCTTGTCCTCGGGCGCCTCGATGAAGACGAAGGGATAGCGCCGCACATAAGCCGGCACGTAGATGCCGTCGATCCAGCGGCCGTCGGGTTCGACGAACAGGTTCTCGTCGACCCTGAGCCCCAGGACGGCAGCCGGGAACGCCTTGCCTGTGCCGGTGAAGACGATGGGGTAATGGCGCTGGGCGAGGGCGAATTCGATGCCGTTGACCGGCACCGAATTGGAGTTGCGGGCGAAGCCGAACGTGGCGTTGTCCTTCAGCCTGATATTGCGATGGACATTGGCGTCCAAGGCCCTGGGCTGCTTGTAGAAAAGCGGCAGGACGGATTGGGCAGCCGGGGCCGGTGCGTCGACCATATGATTCCTTGTGGTGCGAAGGACGGCGCGACACTACCACAGGGGCCCGGACCCGCCCAAACCCTTACGCCGCATACGGTTGACAGAAAGTGCCGATACCCCACATTTAGGGGCGACACGTGTCAGGCAGCGGCCCCGGGCGGCCGCCGGAGACTGAAGAGATGAGCGAACCCCTTGGCGTGGTGCTGACCGACAGCGCCGCCCGTCGAATCGCCTACCTGGCCTCGCGCGAGGCGCAGCCCTCGATGCTGCGCGTCGCCGTGCTGGGCGGCGGCTGCTCGGGCTTCCAGTACAATTTCGATTTCGACACCCAGCGCAACGACGACGACCTGGTGATCGAGAAGAACGGCGCCACCGTGCTGATCGACAGCACCTCGCTGGAATTCATCAAGGGCAGCGAGATCGACTACGTCGACGAGATGGTCGGCGCCTCGTTCCAGGTGCGCAACCCCAACGCCACCTCCTCCTGCGGCTGCGGCTCCTCGTTCGCGGTCTAGCCCACGCGCTTCGGTCGGCTAGAATGCCGGCATGAAGATCGCGACCTGGAACATCAATTCGATCCGCAAACGGGTCGGCAATCTCGCGGACTGGCTCAAGCGCGCCCAGCCCGACATCGTCGTGCTGCAGGAGATCAAGTGCCAGGAGCCGCAATTCCCGCGGCTCGAGGTCGAGAGCTGCGGCTACAAATGCGAGATCATCGGCCAGAAGACGTTCAACGGCGTCGCCATGCTCTCGCGCGTGCCGCCGGTCGAGGTCACCGCGCGCGCTTTGCCGGGTGACGATTCCGACGTGCAGTCGCGCTATGTCGAGGCCAAGTTCGTGACCTCGGCCGGACCGCTGCGCGTTGCGGGCATCTACCTGCCCAACGGCAATCCCTCAAACACCGACAAGTTCCCCTACAAGCTGGGCTTCATGCGCCGCCTGCGCGAGCGCGCGCGCATGCTGCTGGCCGAGGAGGAACTGCTGGTGATGGGCGGCGACTACAACGTCTGCCCGACCGACAAGGACGTCTACGATCCGGTCGGCTGGGCCGACGACGCCCTCTGCCGGCCGGAGTCGCGCAGCGCCTTTCGCGCCATGCTGAACCTGGGCATGAGCGACGCCTACCGCACGCTGCATCCCACGGAGCACGCCTACAGCTTCTGGGACTACCAGGCCGGCGCCTGGACCAAGGACAACGGCCTGCGCATCGACCACTGGCTGCTCTCGCCGCAGGCCACCGACAAGCTGCGCGCCTGCGACATCGACAAGGCCGAGCGCGGCCGCGCCGAGCCCTCGGACCATGTGCCGGTGTGGTGCGAGCTCGATGCCGAGCTGTTGGGCGTCTGAGCAGCGCTACTCGCCGCCGCCGTCGCCTCCACCACCATCGCCGCCGCCACCGTCGGATGACGAGTCGGACGAATCCGAGGAGTCCGAGTCCCAATCGGTCGACAAGCCGCCGTCGTAGTCGCCGCCCTGGCGCTTCTTCTTCCGGCTGGCGTCGATGGCCCAGACCATCAGGAAGACGGCGCCGCCGAGCACCAGCCCGAGGACGGTGTCATCCGTCATGCCGCGCTCGCGTCGTCGAGATACTGTCCGGACTCGAATCGCACATAGGCCTCCGGCTCGGTGAAGGCGACACCCGCCGGATTTTCGCCGCGCGCCACAGCCTCGAGCTGGCGGCGCAGCAGCATGCGCAGCATCGACACGCCCTGGTCGCTCGACATCAGGTGCTCCTGCGAGTGGAAGGTGATGGCGCCCTGCCCGACCTGCGCCTCGGTGTCGCCGGGAAATTGCTGGTGCTCGGCCTCGCTGAGCTGATCCCAGGTCTTGCCATTGTACTTCGAGCGAAACTTCTGCAGCTCCCCCTTCTCGCGCACGCGGCCGGCGACGTAGATGCGGTAGTGCGTGTCGTCGATCGGCAGGGTCCAGCCGATCGACTCGACCATGCCGAAGCGGTCGCCGACCTGCGGATTGGCGACCACGCGCAGGGTGGGCAGCGCCGCCTCGGTGACGCGCCGGAAGAGTCGGCCGTCGGGCAGCCGGCGCACCGACGTGGCCTTCACGCTGATCGGCCCGTACTCGAATTTCACCTTGGGGAAGCCCATCATCATCTGCGCGAATTGCGGGCCGCTGAAGGAGCCGTGCAGGATCGGCACGTGGTACGGGTCGACCACGTTCTCGTAGTGCTGCAGCCAGTTGCACGGCGCGATCTGGATGCCGCCGGAGCCGATGCTGGAATCGTCGGTCTCGACGAACTCGCCCGGCCCCATCACCTCGAGCGCCTCGTAGCGCGGCAGCACCGGCTTGCGCTCGGGCGGGCCCATGTAGGCGAAGATCAGGCCGTAGCGTTCCTCGACCGGATACCAGGGCTGGCGCACGCGCTGGCATTGCGCGCCGGTCGGGTTGGGCTCGCAGGGCATCTCCAGGCAGTGGCCTTCGACGTCGAACAGCCAGCCGTGGTAGCAGCAGCGGATGCCGCGCTCCTCGACCTTGCCGTAGTACAAGGTCGTGCCGCGATGGCAGCAGCGCGGATAGACGAGACCGGCACGCCCCTGCCCGTCGCGAAACAGGATCAGGTCCTCACCCAGCACGCGCACGGCGCGCGGCGCCGACGTCGCATCTTCTGCCAGCCCCACCGGATGCCAGTAGCGCCGCAACAATTCACCCATCGGCGTGCCGCGGCCGACCTCGGTCAGGCGCGCGTCATAGGTCGGTGCCTTCAGGCCGTACGCGGTTCCCTGATCGACGGTCATCTCGTCACTCCACTTTCGCGCCGGAGGCCCTGATCAATTCAGCCCAGATCGGCGTCTCGCGCGTCAGCACCCCAGCCAGTTCCCCGGGTGTCGAGGCAACCGGGGTCTGCCCCTGCTGGATCATCTTCTCGCGCACGTCGGGCAGCGCCACGGCGGCCGCGATCTCGCGCTGCAGGCGCACGATGACCGGTGCAGGCGTGCCTGCCGGCGCGTAGGCGCCGACAAACAGGCGAAGATCGAAGCCGGCATAGCCCTGCTCGGCGAATGTCGAGAGGTCCGGCATCGCTGCACCACGTGCCGCGCCAGCGGCGGCGATCGGCTTGACGCGGTTGGCGCCGATCTGCGTCTTGGCGCTGGTCGGGCTGGCCCAGGTGATGTCGAGCGTGCCGTTGCCGACATCCTGCAACGCCGGCACGTCGCCGCGATAGGGCACGTGGCTCCACTGCCCGCCCAGCATCTTCTCGAACAGCAAACCATAGAGATGGCCCGACGAGCCGATGCCCCAGCTGCCATAGGTCACCGGTCGGCCCAGACCCTTGGCCCAGGCGGCCATGCCCTTGATATCGCTGAACGGCGCGTCGGCCTTGGCACACACCAGGATCGAGCCCAGCGACACCAGCGAGACCGGCGCGAGGTCCTTGGCCGGATCGAACGGCAATTTGGCGTAGAGCGAGGGGTTGTTGGTGTGCGTGGAGTTGGTGGTGATCAGGATGGTGTAGCCGTCGGGCGGTGCCTTGGCGACGATCTCCGAGCCGAGGATGGTGTTGGCGCCGGGCTTGGGATCGACCAGCACCTGCTGGCCGAGCTTCGCCGACATCGGCTCGGCGATCACCCGCACCAGCGCGTCGATCGCGCCGCCGGCGTTGAACGGGACCACCACGCGCACCGGCTTGCCCGGCCAGGCATCCTGCGCCCGCGCCGGAACCGCGGCGGCTGCAAGAGCGCCGCCCAGGACGGTTCGACGTCCAATATCCGTCATCGTTTCCCCCGTTGGACCTGTGAGGCCGCAATCACGTTCCCCCGAGCGGAATGGCGCGTCAACTGGTCAGGCCGAGACAGCGGCGGCGATCTATAGTCGGCAACGAACAACGAGGGAGCGACGCGATGAAGTCGGCGCTATGCAAGGATCTCGGCATCGAGTTCCCGCTCTTCGCCTTCAGCCATTGCCGCGACGTGGTGGCCGCGGTCACCAATGCCGGCGGCATGGGCGTGCTCGGCGCCGTCGGCCACACGCCGCAATCGCTCGACATCGAACTGCGCTGGATCGACGAGAAGGTGAAGGGCAAGCCGTACGGCGTCGACCTGCTGGTGCCCAACAAGATGGAAGCCAAGGAAGGCGGCGTCACGGCGGCCGAGTTGGAAGCGCGCATCCCGCAGGAGCATCGCCGGCACATCACCGGCCTGCTGGAACGCCACGGCATCGACACGACGGGCCTGTGGGACGCAGCACCGCCCGGCTCCTATGGCGAGAACCTGCGCGAGTCCGGCGCCGCCGCGCTGCTGGACGTGGCTTTCGCGCACCCGATCGGGCTGGTGGTCAACGCGCTGGGCGTGCCGCCACCCACGATGTTCGAGCATGCCCGCGCCAAGGGCGTGCCCGTCGGTGCGCTGACCGGCTCCAAGGAGCACGCGCTGCGTCACGCCCAGGCGGGCGTCGACATCCTCGTCGTCGCCGGTACCGAGGCCGGCGGCCATTGCGGCGAGATCTCGACGATGGTGCTGATCCCCGAAGTGCTGCAGGCCATGGAGCCCTATCCGGACATCCGGGTGCTGGCCGCCGGCGGCATCGCCACCGGCCGCCAGATGGCCGCCTGCATGGCGATGGGCGCGCATGGCGCGTGGACCGCGTCGGTCTGGCTGACGACGGCGGAGGCCGAGACCAGCCCGACCGTGAAGCAGAAGATGCTGACGGCCACCTCGCGCGACACCGTGCGCTCGCGCAGCCGCACCGGCAAGTACACCCGCCAGCTGCGCTCGCCGTGGACCGACGCCTGGCAGGCCGAGGGCGCGCCCGATCCGCTGCCCATGCCCTTGCAGGGCCTGGCCGTGCGACGCGCCTTCGCCCGCATCGACCAACTGGCCGAGAGCGGCCATGCCGGCGCCAGGGCGCTGGCCACCTACTATGTCGGCCAGGCCGTCGGCCTGATGAACACCGAGCAATCGGCGCGCAGCGTCGTCTACGACTTCATGCGCGACTACGCCGAAGCCGTGGAACGACTGTCCGACACGCTGTCGGAGTAAGCGAAGCTGCCATCCTTTGCTAGGCTCAGGATGGCAGGTTGCATCGACGATCAGATGTCGGCGAAGACGTGGCTTTCCTTCTTCGCGCCGGGATGCGTCAGTGCGCCGTCGACGGCAGGGCCCACCAGCTCGGCGTACTTCCACAGCGCACCTGAGGTGTAGCCGTTCTTCTTCGGCTTCCACTTCCTGGCGCGCTTGCGCAGTTCCTTGCCGGCGAGTTCGACGTCGAGACGGCCCTTCACGGCGTCGATGACGATCATGTCGCCGTCCCTCAGCAGGCCGATCGGGCCGCCGACCTGCGCCTCGGGGCCGACATGGCCGACGCAGAAGCCGCGCGTGCCGCCGGAGAAGCGGCCATCGGTGATCAGCGCCACTTTCTCGCCCACGCCCAGGCCGTAGAGCGCCGCCGTGGTCGACAGCATCTCGCGCATGCCCGGGCCGCCCTTGGGGCCTTCGTAGCGGATGACGATGACCTCGCCTTCCTTGAACTTGCCCTTCACCACCGCGTCGAACGCTTCTTCCTCGCTGTCGAAGCAGCGCGCGGGACCGCGGAAGACGAGGCGCTGCATGCCCGCGACCTTCACGATCGCGCCATCAGGCGCCAGGGTGCCCTTCAGGCCGACCACGCCGCCGGTGGGCGTGATGCAGTTCTTCACGCGATAGACGACGTCCTGGTTCTCCGGGAACACGATGTCCCTGTGGTTCTCCGCCAGCGTCTTGCCGGTGACGGTGAGGCAGTCGCCGTGCAGCAGGCCGTTGTCGAGCAGCTCCTTGATCACCACGGGAATGCCGCCGACGCGGAACATGTCGAGGGCGACGTACTTGCCGCCCGGCTTGAGGTCGGCGATGTACGGCGTCTTCTTGAAGATCTTCGCCACGTCGTGCAGGTCGAACTTGATGCCGCATTCATGCGCCATCGCCGGCAGATGCAGCGCGGCGTTGGTCGATCCGCCGGTCGCGGCGACCACGGTGGCGGCGTTCTCGAACGCCTCGCGCGTGCAGATGTCGCGCGGACGGATGCCGAGCTTCAGCAGGTTCATCACCGCCTCGCCCGAGGCCGGCGCGTGCTCGGCG
>CAYNOF010000838.1:0-3762 GCA_964398335.1 uncultured Rhizobiaceae bacterium | reverse complement strand
AACCAGCCGGCGGCAAAGGCGGCGGAATAGCCGCTGCCGCCCCGCGGCCTGCAGAGGAGGACACCATGGCCGAATCCCGAAAGGCGCGCGCCATCGGCTTCAATCATGTCGCGCTCGAGGTCGACGACATCGAGGAGGCATTGGCGTTCTACGGCCGGCTGTTCGATTTCAAGCTGCGCGGCAAGGACGCGACGTCGGCCTTCATCGATCTCGGCGATCAGTTCATCGCGCTGCAGAAGGGCCGCACCCAGGCGCCCGACGACGGCCGTCACTTCGGCCTCGTCGTCGACGACAAGGAGGCGGTCCGCAAGGCGCTGCTCGATGCCGGCATCACCCCTCTGCCCGGCCGGTTCCTCGACTTCCTCGATCCCTGGGGCAACCGCATCGAGATCATCGGCTACGACAACATCCAGTTCACCAAGGCGGCGAACGTGCTGCGCGGCATGGGCCTGGCGCATCTGTCGAAGAACCAGAACGCGATCAAGGAACTGACGGCAAAGGGCATGGCGCCAGAGTGAGCGACGCTACGGTCGAACGACAGCATGCAAGGGGAGAGACGATGACCAAGGTGAAGATCTACGGTTCGCCGCAGTCGCGCGCGGCGCGTGCGCTGTGGTGCGCGCGCGAATGCGGCATCGAGCACGAGCACATCGTGCTCGACATGAAGTCGGTGAAGGACCCCGAGTTCCTCAAGGTCAATCCCAACGGCAAGATGCCGGCAATGGTCGACGGCGATCTCGTGCTGTTCGAGTCGATGGCGATCAACCTGTATCTCGCCAGGAAGTACGGCGGCGCGCTGTGGCCCTCGACGATCGAAGGCGAAGGCCTCGCCTATCAGTGGTCGTTCTGGGGCATGACCGAGATCGAGCGGCACCTGCTGACGATCGTCGTCGACACCTTCATGACGCCGCCCGACAAGAAGAATCCCAAGGCGGTCGAGGACGCCAAGGCGGCGCTGCAGAAGCCGCTCGCCGTGCTCGACGACACGCTGAAGGGCAAGCAGTACCTGCTGGGCGACACCTTCACCATCGCCGACCTCAACCTCGCCTCGGTGATGGGCTGGGCCAAGCTGGTGAAGCTCGACATGACCGGCCACGCCGACGTCGCCAACTGGCTCGACCGCTGCCTGTCGCGGCCGGCATTCAGGGGGAAATGACTCGAACCTCACGCTGAGGAGGCCGCGCAGCTTCCGTCTCGAAGCATGGGCGACGGACGCGGTGCATGTTGCCCACCCTTCGAGACGCGCCCTGTCGGGCGCTCCTCGGGGTGAGGTTGTGCGATGCTACTCGGCCGGCTGCGCCACCGCAGCTGGCTGTTCCCTGTGTTCGCCGCCGGGCAGCAGCAGGGACACCAGGCACATCGCCACCGCGGCGATGGCAAGGCCGAGGAACAGCCAGCCGAGATCGCCGGTGCGCTCCTTGACGGCCGATATCAGCTTGATGGCCAGCCAGCCGACGCCGAAGGCGATGACGAACTTCGCGCCGAAGCCCAGGCCGTGGAAGCGGCTGGGCGTGAAGCGCGCGATCAGCAGGTTCTCGACCGGCCCGGTGGCCGAGCTGAGGATCGCCGCGATCACCGCGCCCGCCAGCACGACCAGGCCGCTGCCCTCGGCGACCATCAGCATGGCGAAGGCACCGAGGCCCGTCGCGACGACGTAGATCGTCTTGAGCCGGTAGCGATCGAGCACGCGGTTGCCGATGACGTACTGCGCGATGCCCGACAACACGTAGATCGTCGATGTCGCCAGGCCGACCCACAGCACGACCTGCGTCTCGACCCCGTACCGGCCGAAGAACGAGCGGATCGCCTCGATCTCGCCGGCGAGGCGGCCCGAGAACAGCATGCCGGCGCCGTACATCATCGCCTGCCACTGCACGCCCTCGACGAACATGGTGACCGACA
This sequence comes from uncultured Rhizobiaceae bacterium, assembly GCA_964398335.1. Classification (GTDB taxonomy): domain Bacteria; phylum Pseudomonadota; class Alphaproteobacteria; order Reyranellales; family Reyranellaceae; genus JAFAZJ01. The sequence continues at coordinate 1,860 of CAYNOF010000838.1, read as the reverse complement.
GGATGATGAAGACCCGCCAGAATGCCTCGCGGCCGGGATTGGCGCCGGCTGCCGCCGGCATCTGCCGGTCGCCCACCGCGCCCCGGCGCCAATGCCGCCACAGCGCCGCGGCCAGCCCCAGGCAGATCAGGCCGGGCACGATGAAGGCCGCCCGCCAGGAATGCAGGCTGATCAGCGCCGCCGGGAAGATGCCGTACAGCGCCAGGCCGACGCTGCCGAACAGGCCGTTGATGCCCATGGCATGGCCCTGGCGCGAGGCGACACGGATGATCCAGCCGATGCCGACGGAATGGTAGATCGAGCCGAACAGCCCGATGCCGCCCAGCCCGATACCCAGGGCGAGCGTGTCGCCCGTCGGCACGAGGCCGCAGGCGATCGAGCTCAGGCCCAGGCCAACCAGCATGATCACGATCATGCCCGGCGCGCTCCAGCGATCGCTGAGCCAACCCGCCGGCAGCGCCCCGACGCCGAGCAGGATCGCCGCCGGCCCGTAGAGCTCGAGCAGCTGGTAGTCGGGCACGTTCCAGCTCAGCGCCAGCGCCACCACGATCACCGAGTAGAACGCGGTCATCAGGTGCATCAGCCCGTGGCTGATCGAGGAGTACAGGAGCGTGAGACGCTCGCCTCGCATCGGCGTCGCGGCGGGCAGCGATGAAGCGGCGCTGGACATGGGACGACAGTACCAAAGGCTATGCGCGAGGGGGCGGCACCATCGTCCCGATTGTCTGCCGCGGCAATCCCTCAGATCGCCGACGACGGATCGGTCTCGGCCTCGATCCACTCCAGGAAGCCGGGATGGCCGTCGCTCACCGGCCGCGCCACGATGCAGGGCAGCTCGTAGGAATGCAGCTCGATCACCCGCTCGCGCAGCGCCTCGAAGCGCTCCTCGACCGTCTTGGCGATCAGCACCACCTCGCGGCCGCTCTGCACGCTGCCCTGCCAGCGGAACACCGAGCGCACGCCATCGAAGATGTTGACGCAGGCCGCCAGGCGCTCGTCGACCAGCGCCTGGGCGATCTTCTCGGCCTCGGCGAGGTCGCCGGCGGTCATGTAGACGGACAAGACTTGGGACATGGCGTGCTCTTGAACCTACCAGATGCAGCGAATCCGGAAAGGGATTGAGGTCAAGAAATATTTCCGTTTCTTTTCATATAGTTGTGGATTATTCTTGCACTTGGGGTGGCCGGCCGTGGGGCCGGACATGTGGGGTTTTCGATCACAATGGCCAGTGCCGCTCAAATCCTGAGATTTGAGGACAGGAAAAGTCCTCAAGAGATTGATATTCCGACAGAACGTGACATCACGTATCTCCGGCGCGGGCTCAATCAGGCGGGCGGCAAGCTGCCGCTGTTCGATCTCGACGGCCAGGCCTTCGAGCCCGACATGATCCGCCGCTGCATTGCCATGGGCTGGGCCGAGCCGTGGTTCAGCAATCCGCTGAAGCCCGACTGGCTGGTCTGCAAGCTGACCTCCGAAGGCCGCCTGATCGCCGAGAAGGGCTGACGCCGCTTCCGTTGCGGCGAAGATTGGTCGGGGCGGCGGGATTCGAACCCACGACCCCCAGTCACCCAGACTGATGCGCTACAGGGCTGCGCTACGCCCCGACCGTGGGCGGTACTTAGCGCTTCCCGCCCCGTCATTTCAACGCTTGCGAACCCCAAAAACGAAAGACGCCGCCGGGGAGACTTCCGGCGGCGTCCGTTTCGATTCCGCGCGAGCGCGGACTGGCTTTCCTAGTGCTGGCCGTGCAACGTGCGGCGCAGCAGCTCGAGCGCGTTCTGCAGATCGTCGAGCACGTTCTCGATCTCGCGGCGCTTGCCGCCGTCGAGCTTCGCGGTCGGCCGCGGCAGCGCGACATTC
>CAYNOF010000837.1:0-22151 GCA_964398335.1 uncultured Rhizobiaceae bacterium | reverse complement strand
CGCCGGCGTCACGCCGGCGCTCCATCAACCCGGCGGGCTGTCGGCCGGACGCGTCCGGTGCATCTGCCACTTGTCGTCCGACGGGATCTTCACGATGCAGCTGGCGCGCAGGATCCTGGTGTCGCCGCTGCTGAGCCAGATGTGCGAGAACAGCATCGAGCGCGTCTGGCGCATCAGCTCGAGCCGGCCCTCGACCCAGTCGCCCTCGCGCGCCGGCGCGAGGAAGTCGAAGCTCATGCTCACGGTCGGCGCGAACTTGCCCTTGATGCCGGCCACCGTCATCGCGCCCATGCCGCCGATCAGGTCGGCCACGGTCATCATCATGCCGCCGTGGATCGTGCCGGCGGGATTGCACATGTAGGGCTGCACGCGCAGGCCCATGACGAAGGCATCCGGCGTGCCCTTCTCGCCGCGGCGGAAATAGAGCGGGCCGATATGGGTGTTGAAGTTGCGCCAGTCGTTGAAGCGCTGGAAGTCGATCAGCTTGAAACCCTCGGGCGGATCGACCGGAATGGTGCGGAACTCGCCGCCGAAGCCGGGATGCGCCGGCGGCGCGGACTCTGCGATGCTCATGGACCCTCTTGATGTCAGTCCTTGCGGCGCGGGCTGAGCAGGGCGAAGACGCCCTGGCCGGTCGCCAATGTGTGGCGGCGACAATAGAGGCGGGCCGTGACATAGGCCACCTCGTCGTCGAAGCCGGTGCAGTCGGCGATGCCCTCGACCCAGTCGTTGAGCCTGGTGTTGTTGAGGTAATCGAGCTGCAGCCTGAGCGTCACCGCGCGCCGCTTCGTCGCCAGCCACACCGCGCTGCCCATGGTGGTGTCGAGGAAGGCGCTCAGGAGTCCACCATGGATGATGCCCAGCGCGTTGAGATGATGCGGCAGCACGCGAAAGCCGCGGATCAGCCGACCGGCCTCATCGTACTTCTCGTACCAGGGACCGTTGTGCGTGGTGTAGCCGCCGCGGCCGGTGAGCTGCACGAAGCCCTCGGGCGGCGCGGCTGGCGGCGGCGCGGGACGCTCGCGGTTGGCGTGATCTGGCGGTACGTTCATGTCCGCCCTTTAGGCGCCGGCGCGGCGATGGGCAAGCGCAGCAGGCATGACCATTTTCACCATCGGCCATTCCAACCATCCGATCGAGCGCTTCGTGGCGCTGCTGCACGATGCCGGCGTGCGCCTGCTGGCCGATGTGCGCTCGACGCCGTACTCACGCCGCTTCCCGCAATTCGGCCGCGAGCGCCTGCGCGAGTCGCTGAAGGCGGCCGGCATCGGCTACCGGCATTTCGGCGACGCGCTGGGCGGCAAGCCGCAAGGCGGCACACGCGACTACGCCGCGATGGCGAGGACGCCGGCATTCGCCGCGGCGCTCGACGCGGTGATGGCCGAGGCGTCGCGGCAACCGCTCGCCCTGATGTGCGCCGAGCGCGAGCCGCTGGACTGCCACCGCACGATCCTCGTCTCGCGCCACCTCGCGCCGCGCGGTGTCGAGATCGTGCATCTGCTCGCCGATGGCGGGCGCGAGGCGCATGCCGATGTCGAAGCGAAGCTGCTCGCATGGTATGAACGCCGGGCTGGTCCGCTGCTGGTCGAACGTGACCCGACGCGCCGGCTCGCCGACGCTTATGACGAGCGCGGCGCGGCGATGACCGGCCGGTGAGGGTGACCCGATGCGCGAACCACAGGCCCTGATCAGCACCGAGGCGCTCGCCGGCCGGTTGGGCGAGCCTGACCTGCGTGTCTTCGACTGCACGACCTATCTCGAAGCGCCGCCGCCGGGCGTGGACGAACCCTACATCGCGGTTCCCGGCCGCAAGACCTTCGAGGAGGCGCATATCCCGGGCGCCGACTTCCTCGACCTGCAGGGCGAGTTCTCGCGCAACGACACGCGGCTGCGCTTCATGTTTCCCGACGTCGCGCAGCTCGAGGCCGCGTTCGGCCGGCACGGCGTCGATGCCGGCAAGCAGCTCGTGCTCTACAGCATCGGCACGATGATGTGGGCGACGCGCTTCTGGTGGATGCTGCGGGCGCTGGGCCATCCCAGGGTCGCCGTGCTCGATGGCGGCTTCGACAAATGGCGCGCCGAGGGCCGGGCGGTCGAGGCCGGGGCGCCCAGGGGCTATCCTGCCGCCACCTTCAAGGCCGCGCCGCGCGCCGGACTGTTCGTCGGTCGCGACGAGGTGCACGCGGCGATCGGCAGGCCCGGCACGGTGACGGTCAATGCGCTGGGCCCGCAATTCCATGCCGGGCTGACGCCCAGCCGCTATGGCCGGCCGGGCCGCGTGCCGGGCAGCGTCAATGTCTCGGCCGTCACGCTGATCGACCCGGCGACCAAGGGCTTTGCGCCGCTGGGCGACGCGCAGGCGAAGTTCACGGCCGCGGGCGTGACCCCGGACAAGAGGGTGATCGCCTATTGCGGCGGCGGCATCTCGGCGACGCTCGATCTCTTCCTGCTGCACCAGCTCGGCTACGACGACCTGACGCTCTACGACGCCTCGATGGGCGAATGGGCGAAGGACACGGCGCTGCCGATCGAGACGGACTGAGGCGATGGCGCCGGTCCGTTACATCGACGCGATCACCCAGCGCTATGCCAGCCTGGGCTATGCGCCGTATCGCTGGTACGTCGCCGACACCCAGCCGCCCTTCACGCCGCTGGGCAAGCCGCTGTCGCAGTTGCGGCTCGGCGTCCTGACGACGTCCGGCTGCTACGTCGCGGGGCAGGTGGCCTATCACTACAAGGACGATGCCTCGATCCGGCTGATCCCGATGGACACGCCGGTCGATCGCCTGCGCTTCGCCCATATCACCGAGAACTATCTCGTCGACGCGCGGCGCGATCCCGAGTGCCTCGTGCCGCTGACCGCGTTGCGGGCACTGCGCGACGAGGGCGTGGTCGGCGCGCTGGGCGACGCCGTGATCTCGTGCATGGGCGGCATCTACTCGCAGCGCCGCGTGCGCGAGGAGCTGATCCCGCAGATCGAGGGAACCTTCAAGCAGCAGCAGGTCGACATCGCGCTGCTCGTGCCGATGTGACCCGTCTGCCACCAGACCGTGAGTCTGGCCGCCCGTCACCTCGAAGCGCTGGGCATGCCGACGCTCTGCCTGGGCAGTGCGCTCGACATCCTCGAGGCCGGCGCGCCGCCGCGCGCGGTCTTTGTCGACTATCCGCTGGGTCACAGCGCCGGCAAGCCGTTCGACCGGGCTGACCAGGTGCGGGTCGTGCGGGCGGCCTTGGACGCCTTCGAGACCATCGGATCGCCCGGCGGCATCGTCCATGTGGCGGCGGATTGGCCCGACGATGGCTGGCGCGCGGCGGCCGGCTCGACGCGCGGTGCCGACACGCGCATGCCGCGCGATACCACGCCGCAATATCAGACGGACGAGGACCGCCGGCTGGCCGAGGCGAGCTGATGCGATCGTGAGCACGCAGCCGTTGACTTTCCGGCCAATCCCGTCAGCTTTCTAACAGTCGCGCGCCGAACGGGGGCGCGCTCAGTCCCGCGGAGAACCGTATCGAGTAGGCGCACGATCACATAGCCCATTCGGCCCAAAAAAACCTCACACAGGGAGGCTTCGTCATGACCGGCGAACACAAAAAGGGTTCCGAACAGAGCAGGCGTGAGTTCCTCAGGACGACCACGGCGCTGGCAGGCGCCGCGATGGCCGGGTTGCCGGCGCACGACGCCCGGGCGGGCAAGCGTCATCCCAAGCGCGGCGGCACGATCCGCTTCGGCATGCGCGATGACTCGGTGGGCCTCGATACCCACCGCAACTTCATCTACTACACCTCGCAGCCGATGGCCGGCCTGACCGGCGGCCTGCTCGATTTCAACGAGAAGATGGAGCTGGTTCCCGCGGTCGCCAAGGAGTGGGACTCCTCGGCCGACCTGAAGACCTGGACCTTCAAACTGAAATCCGGCGTCGAGTACCACAACGGCGAGACCATAGACGCCGAGTCGGTGAAGTGGAACATCGAGCGCATCCTCGATCCCAAGATCGGCCATTCGTTCAACCGCTCGGCGCTCACCGACATCGAGCGCGTCACGGTCGACGACAAGCTCACCGTGCGCTTCCACCTCAAGGGGGCCAACGCCGCCTTCGACACCAACCTCATCTACTACCCGGTGAACCTGATCGCGCCGGGCTCGGCCGAGAAGGCCGATACGCACCCGGTGAGCTGCGGGCCGTTCAAGTTCAAGTCGTGGAAGCGCTTCGACACCTGCGAGCTGGTGCGCTTCGAGAACTTCTACGAGACCGATGCCGAGGGCAACACGCTGCCCTATCTCGACGGCATGATCGGCAAGCCGAAGAAGGAAGACCGCGTGCGGCTCACCGCGCTGCGCACCAACGAGGTCGACCTGATCGACAACATGGCCTACGCCGACGCGCCGAATTTCGTGAAGGAGCATGGCCAGTCGTTCAACACCTGGCTGGTGCCGCAGCTCGGTACGGCGTTCATCGCCTTCAACCTCAAGAACGGACCGTTCTCGCAGAAGGACAATCCCGACGCCCACCTGCTGCGCATGGCGGCGGCGCATGCCATCGACCATGAGGGCATCCACGAGGCGGTGTTCAACAAGCAGGGCCACATCGCCAAGGGCTTCTACGGCGAGGCGAGCCCGTGGTTCGGCAAGGACATCGAGTCGTGGCCGTCCTTCGACCCCGACAAGGCCAAGGCGCTGCGCAAGAAGGCCAAGGGCGGCGACGCCAAGCTGCTGATCATCGCCAACGACAGCTTCCCCTACATGCAGCAATCGGGCGAGCTGGCACACGCGATGCTCAAGGACGTCGGCTTCGACGTGACCTTCGAGATCCATCCGACGCCGGTGGTCCAGGACAAGTACAACAAGGGCGCCTTCGACATCGATTCGTCGGCGAACAGCTACCGTATCGATCCCGACGGCTGGTTCTCCCGCTCGATCCTGTCGACGGCGCCGGAGACCATCCGCCGCCACGGCTACAAGAACGAGCAGGTCGACAAGCTGATCCTCGCCGCCAAGGTCGAGAAGGACAGGGCGAAGCGCCGGCAGATGTATGCCGACGTCGATTCGCTGGTGAACAAGGACCTGCCGCTGATCTACACGCACTTCATCCCTGGGCTGCAGGCCGGCACCAGGCGCATCCAGAACTACAAGCCGTCCTTCACCGGCCCGTTCCAGTACGCCGGCGGCGGACTGCGCACGGCCTGGATCGAGTAGGTCAGATGCTGGCCTACTTCATCCGGCGCGTCTTCTATCTCGTGCCGGTGCTGCTGGTGCTGACCATGGTGGTCTTCACCTTCGTCGAGATGCTGCCGGGCAACATCATCGACACCCTGGTCGGCACCGAGGGCATCAACGACCCCGAGGTGCGCAAGATCCTCGAGAAGGAGTACGGGCTCGACCAGCCGGTCTATGTCCGCTACGTGAAATGGCTGGGCCACGCCGTGCAGCTCGACTTCGGCAAGTCGCTGGTGACGCGCCGGCCGGTGGCGGTCGAGCTGCTGCAGGGCATACCGGCGACCGTCTATCTGGCGCTCGTCGGCATCTCGCTTTCCATGCTGATCGCGGTGCCCTTGGGCACCATCGCCGCGGTCAAGCGCAACACACCGATCGACTACGCCGCACAGGTGACGTCGCTGATCGGCATCTCGATCCCCGAGTTCTGGTTCGCCATCCTCTGCGTGCTGTTCTTTGCGCTCTATCTCGGCGTGCTGCCGTCCTCGGGCTTCGTCAGCCCGTTCGTCGATTTCTGGGGCAGCCTGAAGTTCCTGATCCTGCCGGCCGCCGCCATCGGCTTCCGCCAGGCCGCCTACACCACGCGGCTCACGCGCTCCAGCATGCTCGACGAGATGAACAAGGAATACGTCGACACGGCGCGTTCGCTGGGCCTGGCCGAGCGCAAGGTGGTCTTCAAGTACACGCTGCGCAACGCGATGATTCCCACCATCACCATCAGCGGCCTGCAGCTCGCCAATCTGCTGGGCGGCACGGTGGTGCTGGAGACCATCTTCGCCTGGCCCGGCATCGGGCGGGCGATCTACGAGGCGATCATCCAGCGCGACTATCCGCTGATCCAGGCCGGCGTGCTGGTGCTGGGCGTGATCGTCGTCACCATGAACCTGTTGGTCGACATGACCTACAGGCTGCTCAATCCGCGCGTGAAATTCGCGTAGGAGGCGCCAGATGACCGAACTGCCTGCCTCCAAGCTCGCCGTCTTCGACGGTGCCGCGCTGCCGGCGCTGCCGGGACGGCGCAAGCGGCTGGCCGCCGGGCTCTCGCGCGCCTGGTACGAGTTGCGCAAGAGCCGCACCGCCTTCATCGGCTTCTGGATGCTGGTGGTGCTGTTCTCCGCCTGCGTCGCCACGCCGTGGATCGCCACGCACGATCCGATCAAGCAGAGCTACCGCGAGCGCCTCGCGCCGCCCAGCGAGAAGCACTTTCTCGGCACCGACCGCATGGGCCGCGACATCTACTCGCGCCTGCTGTGGGGCGGCCGCCGGCTGGTGACCATCGCGCTGCTGGCGGTGGCCTTCGGCCTGTCGCTGGGCATCCCCTACGGCGTGCTGTCGGGGTATTTCGGCGGCAAGGTCGACACCATCGCGATGCGCGTGGTCGACGGATTATTGGCCTTCCCCGGATTGCTGCTCTACCTGCTGATCGTGACCCTGGCGCGCGAATGGAAGCTGGAGGGCATCTACAACGACATGATTCTGGTCTTTGCCCTGGGCTTCGCCTTCACGCCTGAAGTGGCGCGGTTGTCGCGCGGCACGACCTTGGCGGAAAAGCAGAAGGAGTACGTCGAGGCCTCGCGCGCGATCGGCGACGGCAGCTTCAGCATCGCACTCAGGCAGATCCTGCCCAACATCATCTCGCCGCTGATCGTCAACGCCACGGTGCGCCTGGGCTACGTGATCCTGATCATCGCGGCGCTGTCGTTCCTTGGCCTGGGCACGCCGCCGCCGACGCCGGACTGGGGCTCCGACCTCAGTGCCGCGCGCGACTACATGGAAACCGCGCCGCTGATCGCCGCCTTTCCGGGCATCGCGATCTGCTACACGGTGCTGGCCTTCAACCTGTTCGGTGACGGTCTGCGCGACATCCTCGATCCGCGCCTGGCGGAACGCTGACAGACGTCAGAGGTTGTGGCACGCCACCTGGCGGCCGTCGCCGGCATCGACCAGCGGCGGGGTTTCCTCGCCGCAGATCTTGATCTGCCGCGGGCAGCGGCCGCATAGACGGCAGCCCGGTGGCGGGTCGATCGGCGTCGAGACCTCGCCCCGCAAAGTGAGCTTCGGCGGCGCCTTGTCGGGATCGGCTTCGGGCACCGCGGCGAGCAGCGCCCTGGTGTAGGGATGCAGCGGGTTGGCGAAGAGCAATGCCGCCGGTCCGGTCTCGACGATCTTGCCGACATACATCACCGCCACGCGATCGCTGATGTGGCGGATCACGCTGAGATCGTGGGCGATGAACAGGTAGGTGAGACCGAGCTCTTCCTGAAGGTCGCGGAACAGGTTGAGGATCTGCGCCTGGATCGAGACGTCGAGCGCCGAGACCGGCTCGTCGCCGATCACCAGGTCGGGATCGACCGACAGCGCGCGGGCGATGGCGATACGCTGGCGCTGGCCGCCGGAGAATTCGTGCGGATAGCGGTCGATATGCTCGACACCAAGCCCGACGCGGCGCAGCAGCTCCAGCACGCGGCCGCGCTTCTCGGCCCAGCTCTTTGCCAGGCCGTGGATCTCCATCGGCCGGCTCAGGATGTGCATGATCGTCTTGCGCGGGTTGAGCGATGAGTAGGGGTCCTGAAAGACCAGCTGGATCTCCTTGCGCGTCTCCTTGAGGCGCGTTGAGGAGAACGCCAGCAGATCTTCGCCGCGCAACTTGACCTCGCCGGAAGTCGGCTCGATCAGCCGCGTCACCAGCCGCGCCGTGGTCGACTTGCCGCAACCGCTCTCGCCCACCAGCCCCAGCGTCTCGCCGCGACGGATGTGGAAGTCGATGCCGTCGACCGCCTTCAGGAGCTGCGGCTTCTCGCCCGCCAGCCGCGAATAGATGTCGGCGTGCAGCGGGAAGTGCTTGGTCAACCCCTTGACCTCGAGCAGGGTCTCGGTCGCCGGCATCACTGCCGTCCCAGCAGGTGACAGGCGGCGTGGTGGCCGGGCGCGATCTCGCGTAGCGCCGGAGTCTCCTGCTTGCAGATCTCCATGGCGTGCGCGCAACGCGGGTGGAACTTACAGCCCGTGGGCGGCTCCATCATGTTGCATACCGTGCCGGTGATCGGCGTCAGGTACTTCGCCTGCGTATCGAGCCTGGGGATCGAGTTCAGCAGGCCGACCGTGTAGGGGTGCTGCGGATTGCGGAAGATCTCGCGCCTGGAACCCAGCTCGACCAGGTGCGAGGCGTACATCACGCCGATCGTGTCGCAGGCATGCGCCACGACGCCGAGATTGTGGGTGATGAAGATCAGCGACATGCCGAACCGCTCGATCATGCCGGTGATCAGCTCGAGGATCGTCGCCTGGATGGTGACGTCGAGCGCCGTGGTCGGCTCGTCGGCGATCAGGAACGTGGGGTTGCAGGACAGCGCCATCGCCAGCATCACGCGCTGGCGCATGCCGCCGGAGAACTCGTGCACGTAGCTGTCGAGGCGCTTGCGTGGCGAGGGGATGCCGACCAGCGACAGCAGCTCGACGACGCGCTCGCGGGCTTCCTGCTTCGACAGGCCGAGATTGGTGCGTAGCGCGTCGGAGATCTGCGCACTCACGGTGAAAACCGGATTGAGCGCGCTCATCGGCTCCTGGAAGACCATGGCGATGCGCCGGCCGCGCAGCGCGCGCATCTCGGCGTCGCTCAGCGCCAGCACGTCGCGGCCCTCGAATACGATGCGGCCGCGCGGGATCTCGCCCGGCGGGTCGGGGATCAGCCGCATGATCGAGCGCGCCGTCACCGACTTGCCCGATCCCGACTCGCCCACGAGGCCGAAGGTCTCGCCGCGATGCACGGTGAAGGACACGCCATCGACAGCCGTCAGCTCGCCGCGCCGCAGGCGAAAGCGCACGGTAAGGTCGTCCAGCTCGAGGACCGGCTCTGCCATGTCTCCCTCGCCGCGGTTTGTGGGTCACACGCGTACGACGGACTCAACTTCCCTGTCGCCGACGAGGGTACGGTGGCGGTGCGGCGAGCGCAACCGTCGCGGCCGGCGTATCGCAACGCGCGACTGTCGGGCGCGTTAGCGTTCAGAGATCACTGAGCCGGGAGTAGGCACATGCCCCGCACATCCTCCAGCCAGCGCAAGACCATCGGCCGCGTGATGCATGAGTTCGCCCATGGCGAGCTGAAGAGCGGCCAGGCCGGTCGAGGCGGCGAGGTCAAAAGCCGCCGGCAGGCGATCGCCATCGCGCTGCATGAAGGCGGCGCCTCCAAGTACGACAGTGCGAAGGCGAATAAGCGCAGCCTGGCCCGCTCGAAGAGCAAGGAGGCACGCGGCGCAACGGCGCAGCAGGAACGAGAGGGCCAGTCGCGCGTCGGCGCCAGCGGCCGGCGCGAAAGCAGCCGGGCTATGGGCGGCAAGAATGCCAGCCACAGGACGGCGCGCGGCAGGAAGGCGGCGCGCAGCCGGGCGCGGCCCAGCGGCGACGGCGCCACGAAGCAGGAGCTCTATCGCAAGGCCCAGGCGCGCCACATCGAGGGCCGCTCGAAGATGAGCAAGCAGCAGCTCGAGAACGCGCTGCACTAGGCGAGGCGTCCCTGCGTCAGGCGTTCTCGCGCGCCGGATTCCACGCCCAATAACGCGCGATCGCGCCGCCGTCGATGCGCCGGTCGGTGCCGGTGACCATGTCCGAATCGGCGCTGGCGAGGAATACCGCAGCGCGGCCATAGTCGCTGGGTCGCGGCAGCTTCTGCATCGGCACGCCGCGGCGGAAGCTCTCGAAGGCGGCATCGCGCGCGGGATGCGGTGCCGACACCGTGCGGCCCCAGCGTGCGGCGCGTACATCCGACTCGGCGGGATCGGTCGCGGTGGGCGTGAGGCTGTTGACCCGGATGCCATGGCCCACCAGCTCCATCGCGGCGGAGCGGGTGAAGTTCAGCATGCCGCTCTTGCCGGTACAGTAGGCGATGTTGTCGGGCTCGCCCTGGTGGCCGGCCGTCGAGATGATATTGATGATCGCGCCCTTGACCTTGCGCTCGATCATCGACTGCGCGACGCACTTGGTGAACAGGAAGGCGCCGGTAAGGATCACGCCGATCTGCTTCTCCCATTCCGCAAGAGGCATGCTGAGCACGCCTTTCTTGTTGAAGATCACCGCGTTGTTGACGAGCACATCGATGCGGCCGAACTCGGCGCAGGCGTCGTCGACGGTGCGCTTCACCTGCTCCTGATCGAGCACATCGCAGACCCGGCCGATGGCGCGGCCGCCAGCCGTCCTGATGGCGTTGGCGCAGTCCTCGGCGTTGGTGCGCGCGGCATCGACGCAGACCAGCGCGGCGCCCTCCGCTGCCAGTGCCTCGGCGATGCCGCCGCCGATGTTGGGACTGGTGCCGGTGACCAGCGCGACCTTGCCCGTGAGCTTCATGGCGTTTCCCCTTGCTCTGGACCTGCCGGGATCGATGACCAATAAATGCGCGGACCATTATGGACAGGGAGGCTCCGTCCGTGACCAGCGGTGCGATCGACATCCACACGCATATCGTGCCGGCGAACTTCCCCGCCTATGCCGGCCGCCACGCCAATGCGCGCTGGCCATCGATGGCGCCGGCACACGACTGCCACCACTGCAACGTCATGATCGCCGGCAAGGTGTTCCGCACCGTCAGCGACCACAGCTGGAGCATCGAGCGGCGGCTGGAGGTGATGGAGGCCTGCCGCGTGCACCAGCAGGTGCTCTCGCCCATGCCCGAGCTGCTGTCCTACTGGCTCGAGCCCGAGGACGCGCAGGTGATGGCGCGACACGTCAACGACACCATCGCCACCATGGTGCGCGACGGCAAGGGCCGCTTCAGCGGCCTGGGCATGGTGCCGCTGCAGGATCCCGACATGGCCACGCGCGAGCTCGAGCTGCTGATGAAGGGCGGCGGATTCCAGGGCGTGGAGATCGGCACCAACGTCAATGGCGTGTCGATCGGCGACAAACGGTTCGCGCCCTTCTTCGAGGCGGCAGAGGCGCTGGGCGCGGCGATCTTCGTGCATGCGCTGCATCCCGCCGGCACCGAGCGGCTGATCGGCCCGCCCGGCATGCCGGCGCTGGCGCTGTTCGGCTGCGAAACCTCTACGGCGATCGTCTCGCTGATGATGGCCGGCGTGATCGCGCGCCACCCCAGGCTGCGCATCGCCTTCAGCCATGGCGGCGGCGTCTTCGGTCTGGTGCTGCCGCGCTTCCTGCACGGCTGGCGCTCGGTGCCCGACATGCAGGAGAGGGTGAAAGAATCGCCCGCCGCGCAGGCGCGCCGGCTGTACTACGACACGCTGGTCTACGACCGCGACACGCTCGCCTTCCTGATCGAGCGGTTCGGCATCACCCAGCTCTGTGTCGGCACCGATCATCCCTTCACCATCGAGGAGCGCGATCCGGTTGGCGCGATCGAAGCGCTGAAGCTCGATGCCGGCCAGCGCGACCTGCTGCTGTCGGGCAACGCGCGGCGCTTCCTCGCCGCCGCCTAGTGCTGGCTGGCCGGCACTTTGAGGCGCAGGCCGTCGAGGTCGTCGTTGACCGTGATCTGGCAGGAGAGCCGCGAGGTCTCCTTCACGTGTGGCGAGAATTGCAGCATGCCGTCCTCGTCGTCGGCCTTGGGCGGCAGGCGGTCGACCCATTGCGGGTCGACATAGACCCTGCAGGTGGCGCAGGAGAGCGCGCCGCCGCAATCGGCGTCGATGCCCGGCACGTTGTTCTGTACCGCGCCGATCATCACCGACAGCCCGTTGGCGATGTCGATGGTCCGCTCGCGGCCGTCGGCTGTCTCGAACGTGATCTTCGCCATGTCGCACCCGATTGACCACCAGGCTGGAAGGGGTATAGGATTTCGAACAAGTGTTAGATACTGAATCGGCCCGCATTCGGCAAGACCCCGGGAGGAGGCCCGAATGGACACCTATGTTGCACCTCAGGCGAGAACCATCAGCGGTCTGGTGATCGAGGACCGCGAGCGCCATCTTTTCCGCGTCGCCCGCCGCGCCTTCACCGACGCCGACGTGCTGGATGGCGAACGCGACAACATCTTCGATCGCTGCTGGCTCTATCTCGGTCACAGCTCCGAGATCGCCAACAATTGCGATTTCATCACCAGGGCGGTCGGCGGCCGCGAACTGATCTTCAACCGCGACCGTGGCGGCGCGGTGCACGCCTTCCTCAACACCTGTCCGCATCGCGGCGCCATGGTGGTGCGCGAGAAGAAGGGCAATGCCCTGTCGTTCCGCTGCTTCTATCACGGCTGGTCGTTCAACGTGAACGGACGCTTCGCCTCGCGCTTCGAGGAGGGCAATTACGGCAAGGAGCATTACGGCGGCGGCTGCGCCGACCTGATGCAGGTGCCGCGGCTCGAGCAGTACCGCGATTTCTGGTTCGTCAATTTCGACCGCAACGCGGTGTCGCTGCCGGACTACCTCGCGGGCGCCAGGGAGTACATCGACCTGGTCGCCGACCAGGCCGAGGCGGGCATGGAGGTCGTCGGCTCCGGCCAGCAATACGTGATCAACGCCAACTGGAAGCTCCTGGCCGAGAACAGCATCGATGCCTTCCACGGCTTCCCGGTGCACAGCACCTATTTCGACTATCTCAAGAACATCGGCAGTCTGCGCATGGGGCAGGGCAACGCCGACTTCACCGCGCGCGGCATGTCCGATCTCGGCAATGGCCATGCGGTCATCGAGTACGCCTCGCCCTGGGGCCGGCCGGTGGCGCGCTGGGTGCCGTCGTGGGGCGAGGAGAAGCGCGAGGTGGTCGAGCGCCTGCGCCAGGGGCTGGTCCAGCGCTTCGGCCAGGAGCGCGGCATCCGCATCGCCGAGACCAGCCGCAACATGCTGATCTTCCCCAATCTGGTGATCAACGACATCATGTCGATCACCATCCGCACCTTCATGCCCGAGGCGCCCAACCGCATGACGGTGAGCGCCTGGGCGCTGGGCGCGCGCGACGAGGATCCCGACCTGCGCAAGCTTCGGCTGTTCAACTTCCTGGAGTTCCTGGGTCCAGGCGGCTTCGCCACGCCCGACGACCAAGAGGCGCTGGAGAACTGCCAGCGCGGCTACAAGAACGCGCGCGAGGTCGGCTGGAACGACATCTCCAAGGGCATGCCGCGCTCCGGCCCGCCGATGAACGACGACGAGGAGCAGATGCGCTGCTTCTGGCGCCAGTGGCGCGATCGCATGGCAGGTGGCCGGTGAGCCCCGACGCCGGCCTGGCGCCAGGCCTTCCCGCCGACGAACGTGGCCTGCGCGCGCGCGTCGAGGATTTCCTCTATCTCGAGGCCGACCTGCTCGACGACTGGAAGATCCAGGAATGGTTCGCCCTGTTCGCCGAGGGCGCGACCTACGAGGTGCCGCCCACCGGCGAGGACGACGAGGCCGATCCGGCGACGGCGCTGTTCTACATCGCCGACGACTACGTGCGGCTGCGCGAGCGCGTCGTGCGGCTGACCAAGAAGGAGGCGCATTCGGAGTTCCCTCGCTCGCGCCAGCGCCATATGATCAGCAATGTGCGTATCACTGGCCTGAGCAACGGCGTCGCCGACGTGACCTGCAACTTCGTGACCTACCGCGCCAAGCGCGGCGTGGTCGACACCTACTACGGCAAGCACGTCTACCGCATCGACTGCGCGGCGCAGCCGTGGAAAATCAAGTCCAAGCGCTCGATCCTCGGCATGGATATGCTCTACCCCGGCAAGCTCACGATCATCATCTGATGCAGGTTGCGCCCTCGACCGAAACCAAGCTCACCAAGGCGGAGAAGACCCGCGCGCGCCTGATCGAGGTCGCCAAGCGGCTGTTCCAGCAGCACGGCTCGGACGAGGTGACGGTGCGCACCATCGCCGCGGCGGCCAATATCGAGGCCGGCAGCATCTACTACCACTTCGCTTCGCGCGACGAGATCATGCGCGCGGTGCTGGAAAGCGGCGTCGAGGGCGCCCGTCAGCAGGTGATGCGCGCCATCGACGAGGCCGGCGCCGACAGCTCGCCGCTGGTGCGCCTGCGCGCGGCGCTGGGCGCGCATTTCAAGTACACGCTGAAGGAACACTTCTCCTCCAGGCTGAAGTCGATCCGCCGCCTGCCCAAGCGGCTGCGCGAGCAGCACATGAAGCAGGAGCGGGAATACGCCGCGATCTTCGCCGGCCTGCTGCAGGAGGCCGAGCGCAAGGGCTTGCTGCGTCGCGGCTTCGACCTGTCGGTCGTGCGCATGCTGGCGATGGGCGCGCTCACCTGGGCGGCCGAATGGTTCGACCCCGAGGGCGAGATGAGTGCCGACGACGTCACCGACGAGCTGATGCGCGTGATCAGCGGCGGAATCGTGCTGCCGTCACGCAATCAGGAACGCCTTTGACGAGTTGAAGATCCAGGTATCGACGAAGCCGGTTTCGCGCGGCGTGCGCTTCAGCGCGCTGAGTGCGCCGGCGAGACAGCTCCAGTTCAGGATCTCCTGCTGACCGCTGTCCTCGACCTCAGCGCCGGAATAGGCACGCCAGGTCGGCCAGTCGGCGGCGCAGAGCGCGTCGTACATGCGCCGGTCGGCCGGCGTGTCGGGATAGAGATACTGGTTCTTGGCCGTCAGGAAGGCGTGCGACCAGCCCGATGACGCCAGCAGCGCGACACGATAGGGCGAGTCCGCGAGGATACGTGCGGTGGCGGCGCCGAGGTCGAACAGGCGTCGGGGTGTCGGCGCCGGCGGATCGAGATCCTCATCCGCGATGACGCGGTCGAACACCGGCAGGCCGCCGCGCTGCGCCAGCACGCGCCTGCCATAGCAATTGATGGCGAAGGGCACGATGGGATAGCCGAAGCCGCTGCGTGCGTAGTCGAGATACATCACGGCGTTGCTGAAGGCGTGGCCCAGCGGGTGATGCAGCGGCTTGTAGGCGTATGCGGTGTCGAAGCCGTCCTCGATCAGCCGCGTGGCCAGCATCTTGGCCGCGGCGCGATGACCCGGCAGGTCGTAGACCTTGTCGGACTCGCCCCAGACGTTGCCCGGCGGCACCGCGAACTTGAAGCGCTCATAGGCGCTGATGCAGTAGGGTGGGACGACGTCTTCCTTGAAATTCTCGTACTGGTCATCACCCCAGATCAGCACGAAGTCGGGATTGAAGGCGTCGAGCGCGGCGCGCGTGCGCTGCATCCAGTCGACGAGGGCGGCGCGATGGCGCGCGGCGGCCGAGACACCTTCGTCGTTGCCCCATTCCGCGCGCATCGGCTCGGGCCAGCCCTGCGGTGTGCGCAGCGCCTCCGGCAGCTTCGGATTCTGCAGCATGCGCTTGAGGATCCAGGCCATGCGGTCGTCGGGACCCCATAGCGGCGGGTAGTGCGAGATGCCCAAAGCGAGGATTTCGGCCATGGCGATTTCCTAACAGTTGGTAGAATCCCAGTTTACAAGCCGGCTGGACTGTTTTTAACTGCAATCGACCGGTCCGTCGAGAGACCGGCGATGGACAGGAGGAGACGATGCGCGCGAGCACCTGGGCATGGGTCGCGTTGGGGCTGGCCCTTGCGGGCGGCGCCGAGGCGCAGACGAAGAAGTACGATCCGGGCATCACCGACAGCGAGATATTGATCGGCCACAGCGCACCGTTCAGCGGACCGGCCTCGGCCTTCGGCATCTACAGCCGGGTCGAGCAGGCCTACTTCAAGGCAGTCAACGACCGCGGCGGCATCAACGGCCGCAAGGTCAGATTCATTGCGCTCGACAATGGCTACAACCCGCCCAAGGCGCTGGAGGCGTCGCGCAAGCTGGTCGAGGAGGATGGCGTGTTCTGCGAGGTCGGTACGGTGGGCACGCCGACCAACTCGGCGACCCAGCGCTATCTCAACAGCAAGAAGGTGCCGCAGCTGCTGATCTCAGCCGGCGGCAGCAAGTTCAACGATCCCAAGCAGTATCCGTGGACGGTGCCGTTCTATCCGTCCTTCGACGTCGAGGCCGGCGGCTACGCCAAGTACATCCTGAGGGCCAAGCCCAACGCCAAGATCGCGATCCTCTACCAGAACGACGACTACGGTAAGGACTTCCTCAACGGCTTCAAGCGTGCCCTGGGGCCGGCGAATGCGAAGATGATCGTTGCCGAGGCGAGCTACGAGCTGACCGACGCCACGGTCGACTCGCAGATCATCAACCTCGCCGGCTCCGGCGCCGACGTGTTCCTGAACTTCACCACGCCGAAATTCGCCGCCCAGGCGATGCGCAAGGCCAACGACCTGAAATGGAAGCCGATGCAGTTCATCGCCAGCCCCGGCAGCTCGGTGCAGGCGGTGCTCAAGGTTGTCGGTTTCGACAACGTCGTGGGCGTGATGACCGCGCAGTTCTTCCGCGAGCCGGGCGATCCGGCGTGGGAGAAGGATCCGGCGATGAACGCCTATTTCGAGTTCATGAAGAAGTATGCACCCGGCGAGTCGTCGCTCGATGCCATCGGCGTCTCCGGCTACCACAACGCGCAGATGATCGAGTACGTGCTGGGCAAGGCCGGCCACGAGCTCACGCGCGAGAACGTGCTGAAGCAGGCGACGACGCTCTCGAACGTGACCCTCTCGATGCTGCTGCCGGGCATGACCCTGCACAACACGCCCGACGACTACCGCGCGTACCATTCCTTCCGGCTGTCGAAGTTCGATGGCAAGGGTTGGATCGAGGTCGAAACAGTAAGGGCGGATTGAGCAATCGATGTCGTTGAACGAGTTCACGGAGGGGCGGCCGGCCAAGGCCCGCCGCCCCTCCGCCAAGGTCAGGCCCAGGCGAACGCAGGCCGAGCGCACGCACGAAACGCGCACGCGCATCCTCGATGCTGCCGTCGATGTGCTGCACCGCAAGGGTTACGCGCAGTTCCGCACCGCCGATGTCGCCAAGGCGGCGGGTGTCTCGCGCGGCGCGCAGCTGCACCACTTCGCCACCAAGGAGAAGCTGGTCTTCGCCACCATGGAGCACGTCTTCAACAGCGTGAAGGAGACCAGCGAGCGGCGCGCCAGGACGTTGCGCAAGGAAGAGGACACGCTCGAACGCATTATCGCCGATGCGCGCGAGTTCTTCTTCAGCCGTTCGTTCTTCATTGCGCTCGACATCGGTACGTCGCTCACCAATGCGCGCCTGCGGCGCAAGCACATGGTGATGGTGCGCGCCGCGCGATTGTCGGCCGAGCAGGCGTGGCGCGAGGCGCTGATCGCCGCCGGCCTGCCGGAGAAGACCGCAGACGACGTTTTGTGGCTGACCCTGGCGCTGGTGCGCGGGCTCGCCGTACGCATGCTCTGGCAGAACGAGCCTGAGCACTTCGACCGCCTGCTGGCGCTGTGGCGCCGGATCGTCGAGGGCCACGTCAAGCCGGCGCGATAGACGTCCGGCGCAACGGGAGGAAGCCATGCGCGGATTGATGATGGATGCCCCGCTGCTGATCTCCTCGCTGATCGAGCACGCCGCGCGCGTGCATGGCGGCACCGGGATCGTGGCGCGCACCGCCGAGGGCGGCCTGCACCGCACGACCTATGCCGAGATCTGCCGGCGCGCGAAGCGGCTCGCCGCCGCTTTGGCGAGGCTGGGCGTACGGCCTGGAGAGCGTGTTGGCTCGCTTGCCTGGAACACCCATCACCATCTCGAGCTGTTCTACGGCGTGTCCGGCAGCGGCGCGGTGCTGCACACCATCAACCCGCGCCTGTTCGACGAGCACCTGGTCTACATCGTCAACCACGCCGAGGATTCCTGGATCTGCGTCGACGCCGCGACCTTGCCGATCGCCGAGCGCATCGCTGCACACGCGCCGGGTGTGAAGGGCTGGATCTACATGAGCGTCGAGCCCCAACCGCCGGCCAGCAGCCTCAAGCTGCTGAGCTACGAGCGACTGCTCGCGGCCGAGGGCGACGATTACGAATGGCCGGCGTTCGACGAAAAACAGGCCTCGGTGATCTGCTACACGTCGGGGACGACCGGCCAGCCCAAGGGCGTGGTCAACTCGCATCGTTCCACCTTGCTCAGCGCACTGATCATGAGCACGGCCGACATGATCGGCGGCTACCGCTCGGGCGCGCGCGAGGTGGTGATGCCGATCGCGCCGATGTTCCACGGCAATGGCTGGCAAATGGTCTACACCGCGCCGCTCAGCGGCCAGGGCATGGTGCTGCCGGGGCGCAACTTCGAGCCCGACAAGCTCTACGAGCTGATGGCCGCCGAGGGCGTGACCATGGCCGCTTGCGTGCCCACGGTATGGATGACCCTGGTCGATCACATGGACCGCAACGGCTTGCGCTTGCCCAAGCTGCGCGCAGCGCTGGTCGCCGGCACCAAGCCGCCGCGCGCGCTGGTCGAGGCGCTTGAGGCGCGTCACGGCATCGAGGTCGGCCAATGCTGGGGCATGACCGAAGCGCTGGGCGTCACCAAGTGCGGCATGCCGCCGGGCTTGGCCGACGCACCGCTCGATCAGCGCATCGACCAGAAGCTGCGCCAGGGCCGCGTCGCCTTCGGCACCCGCCTGCGCATCGTCGACGACGAGGGCAAGGAGCTGCCGCAGGACGGCGTCGCCTATGGCCATCTGCAGGCACGTGGTCCCTGCGTTGCCGCCGGCTATCTCAAGCAGGAGGGCGGCTTCAGCGAGGGTTGGCTGCAGACCGGCGACGTCGCACGCCTGTTTGCCGACGGCACCGTGGAGATCGTCGATCGCTCCAAGGACGTCATCAAGTCGGGCGGCGAGTGGATCAGCAGCGCCACGGTCGAGAACGCCGCGATGGGCCATCCCGGCGTCGCGCAGGCTGCGGTCATCGGCGTCAACCACCCGCGCTGGCAGGAGCGGCCGTTGCTGGTCGTCGTACGCCGGCCCGACAAATCGGTGAGCCGCGAGGAGCTGCTCGACTTCCTGCGCCCGCAGATGGCGTCGTGGTGGCTGCCCGATGACGTGGCCTTCGTCGACACGCTGCCGATGACCGCCACCGGCAAGGTGCACAAGGTGACGCTGCGCGAGCAGTTCAAGGACTTCGCCTCGAGTGCGGCCGCTTAGGGAGGACGCCATGGATTTCGAGTTGCCCGGCGAGAACCATCCCGCGCGCAAGCCGGTACGTACCTGGTTTGAGGCCAATCCCCGTCCCAGCGGCCGGCGATTGGCCGAGGCCGGCTACGTCGTGCCGCATTGGCCCAGGCCGTGGGGCCTGGCTGCGGACTCCGAGCTGCAGCTGATCATCGACCAGGAGATGAAGCGGGCCGGCGTCACGCCGCCCCGCAATCCCGTCGCTGTCAACAATTGCGCCCAGTCGCTGCTCACCCACGGTACCGACGCTCAACGCGCGCGCTTCCTGTGGCCGGCGCTGTCGGGCGAGGAGACGTGGTGCATGCTCTTCAGCGAACCGTCCGGCGGCTCCGATCTCGGCGCGTTGCGTACGGTGGCGCGCCGCGACGGCGATCATTACGTGGTGAAAGGCCACAAGATCTGGACCTCGCTGGCGCACAAGGCGAAGGTCGGCGTGCTGGTGGCGCGTACGCATCCCGACCTCCCCAAGCACAAGGGCCTGTCGCAGTTTCTCATCGACATGGACACGCCGGGCATCCGCATCCGACCGATCATCGACATGTCCGGTCACGAGAACGAGTACAACGAGGTCTTCCTCGACGAGGTGCGCATTCCCGTCGACCGGCTGCTCGGCAAGGAAGGTGAAGGCTGGGCGCTCAGCGTCACCCAGCTGCAGACCGAGCGCGTGGCGCTGTCGCGGCCGGGCGCGATCTGGGGTCATGGCCCCTCGGCGCGCGAGCTGGTCGAGGGCCTTGCAGAGATCGGCGCGCTGCGGGATGGCGCGCTGCGCGATGAGGCGGCGCAGGTCTACATCGAGGGCGAGATCCTGCGCCTGCTGGCCTATCGCTCGCTGAGCGACCGCATGAACGCCAGGACGCCGGGACCCGAAGGCGCGATCCACAAAATGCTGGCGGCACCGCATGGCCAGCGTGTCGTCGATCTCGCCAAGCGCGCGCAGGGCCCGCGCTGCATGCTCGCCGGCGAGCAGCCGTTCCCGTCGCAGCTGCTGGAAGGCGAGGACCCTTACAACGACTGGGATTACGCCTTCTGGTTCAGCCCGGCCGTCACCTTGGGCGTGGGCACGCAGGAGATTCTCAAGAACGTGGTGGCCGAGCGCATGCTGGGCTTGCCGCGCGAGACCGATCCGACTGCGCCGCTGCCGTGGTCGCAGACCAGGAGGGCGTGAGCATGAACTTCTCCCTGGGCGAGGACCATCTGCTGCTGCGCCAGTCCACGCGCGGCTTCCTGGAAAAGGAGATATCGCTCAGCCGCGTGCAGGTGCCCGGTGCCACCGTCGCCGATACCGGCTACGAGGCGAACTGGCGCAAGATCACGGCGATGGGCTGGCAAGGCCTCGTCATCGACGAAGAGTTCGGCGGCCTGGGGCTGGGCTGCATCGAGCTGGCGATGATCCTTGGCGAGATGGGCCGCACGCTCGCGCCCAGCCCGTTCCTCGGCACGCTGTTCGGCACCTGGGCGATCCAGAAGGGCGGCTCACCGCAGCAGAAGCGCGCCATCCTGCCCGATGTCGCCGCGGGCAAGATGACCTTGGCGCTGGCGATCGCCGAAGCGGATGGCTCGGTCGACGGTCCCTGCCGCGAGGCGACCGCGCGCCGGCAAGGAGACGGCTACGTGCTCACGGGCGTGAAGTCGTTCGTCATCGATGCGGCCGCCGCCGACTGGCTGGTGGTCGCCGCACAGGACGCGCAGGCCGGGCGCCGCGCCTTCTTTCTGGTCGGCGCCAAGCAGCCCGCCGTGCAGGTCGAACTCCTGCCGTGGCGCGACGTGACGCGTCAGGTCTGCGACGTGCGTCTCACCGATGCGATCGGAGAGCCGTTGGCCATGGCCGACGACGCCCTGTGGCCGTGGCTACGCGATCGCGTGGTGTTCGCGCAGGCGGTGGAGAACGCCGCCGGCACACAGCGCGTCATGGAGATGACCTGCGACTATGCCAAGGAGCGCGTCGCCTTCGGCAAGCCGATCGGCACCTACCAGGCGATCAAGCATTCGCTGGCCGACATGCTGGGCCAGGCGGAATGCTCGAATGTCGCGACGCTCTACGCCGCCTGGGCGCTATCGGAATCCGACCCGCGGGCGTCGATCGCCGCGGCGATGGCCAAGGCCTACACCAGCGAGGCCTACGTCTCGGCCGCCCACCGCAGCATCCAGATCTTCGGCGCCATCGGCTTCACCTGGGAGATGATCAACCATCTCTACTACAAGCGGGCGCGGGCCAATGCCGAGCTGTTCGGCAACGCGCGCTCGCATCGCGAGCGCGTGATCGGCATGGCGACCGCGAGGGCGGCGTAGACGATCAGGCGATCAAGACGCGAGACCTACCGCCTTGCATTTCGCCAGGTTCTCGATCTCTGCATCGCTGTAGCCGACCTCACGCAGGATTTCCCCGGAATGCTCCCCGAGGTGCGGCGGCAGGCGATGAATTCCCGCCGGGCTTTCCGAGAAGCGGGCCGACGGCCGTGCCTGGCGGAGCTTTCCCTCCGTCGGGTGGTCGATCTCCTGGAACAGGTTGACGGCCTTGAGGTGGGGCTGCTCGGAGACCTCGGTGAGCTTCGCGAAGGAGGCATGCGGCACGTCGATGCTCAGCAGCAGCTTCTCCCATTCGGCGGTCGTACGGGTGATCGCGATCTCGCTCATGCGATTGTAGATCTTGTCGATGTTCGAAGCGCGCTGGACCGGATCGCGAACCGTGAACTCCTCGATGCACTCGGGATGGCCGACCGTCGCGAAGAACGTGCACCAATTGTCGCCGGAGTAGGGGAGCATGGTGATCCAGCCATCCTTGGTCTTGACCGGTCGCCTCTCCTTCACGCGCTTGTATCCGGCCGGGCCGATCGGCGGAATGAAGGCGTGACCGCCCAGCATCTCGATAGCGTTGAAGGCGGCCATCGTCTCGAGCATCGGGACCTCGACGAGTTGGCCTTCGCCCGTACGCTCGCGCCGCACAAGCGCGGCAGCGACGGCTGCGGTCAGCGTGAG
>CAYNOF010000836.1:0-2813 GCA_964398335.1 uncultured Rhizobiaceae bacterium | reverse complement strand
TACTACCGCGTCGAGGACGAAGACGGCCAACGCTTCTGGCTCTACCGTGACGGTCCGATCAACACGCCCGCCATCCCGCCGGCGTCGCGCTGGTACGTCCACGGCTTTTGCGCCTGACGGTGAGCCATGCTCGGGCCGTTCCGCTATGCCGAGCTGCAGGTCACGTCCAACTACAGCTTCCTGCGCAGCGGCTCGCATCCCAAGGAGCTGGTCGGCCAGGCGGCGGATCTGGGCCTGACGGCGATCGGCATCACCGATCGCTGCACGCTGGCCGGTGTCGTGCAGGCGCATGTCGCGGCGCGGCACGTCAATAACCAGGGCGGCAGCATCAAGCTGCTGATCGGCAGCCGCATCGACACGCGCGATGGCCTGTCGCTGCTGCTCTATCCCACCGACCTTCCCGCCTATAGCCGGCTGACGCGCCTGCTGACCCTGGGCAACAGCCTCGCGCCCAAGGGGCAATGCCATCTGATGCGCGACGACCTCGCCCAATACGCCGAGGGGCTGATCGCCATCGTGCTGCCGCCGCGCGACCTCGACGACCCGGGCTTTCCGCACAAGCTGCGTTTCCTCTCGGATATCTATCGCCGCCGCTGCTATCTCGCCGCCTCGGTCTCGGCCCGCGGCGACGACGCGCAGCGGCTCGCGGCGATCGAGATGCTGGCGCGCCAACATCGCACGCCGATGGTCGCGACCAACGACGTGCACTACCACGCTCCCGACCGCCGCGCGCTGCAGGACGTGGTGACCGCGATCCGGCTCGGCCGCACCGTCGACAAGCTCGGCTTCCATCGCTTCGCCAACGCCGAGCGGCATCTGAAGTCGCCTGACGAGATGGTGCGCCTGTTCCGCAAGTATCCTGCCGCCATCGCCCGCACGGTTGAGATCGCCGAAGCCTGCACCTTCGATCTCGATCAGCCGAAGTACATCTATCCGGTCGAATGCGAGGACGGCGAGACGCCGCAGGAGAAGCTCGAGCGGCTGACGTGGAAAGGCGCCGAGTGGCGCTATTGCGGCAAGGTGCCCGATGACGTGCGCGAGCAGATCCACAAGGAGTTCGCGCTGATCCGGGAACGTGAATACGCCTCCTACTTCCTGACCGTGCACGATATCGTCCAGTACGCACGGATGAACAACATCCTGTGCCAGGGTCGTGGCTCGGCGGCCAATTCGGCAGTTTGTTATTGCCTCGGCATTACCGCGGTTGATCCCGATCAGCACGAGCTCCTCTTCGCGCGCTTCCTGTCGAGCAATCGCAACGAGCCGCCCGACATCGATGTCGATTTCGAGCACGAGCGGCGCGAAGAGGTCATCCAGTGGATCTACGGCAAGTACGGCCGTGAGCGCGCCGGCCTTGCCGCCACCGTCATCGCCTATCGCAGCCGAAGCGCGATCCGCGATGTCGGCAAGGCCCTGGGCCTGTCTTCCGACACGCTGGGCATCCTCGCCGATACCGTCTGGGGCATGGGTGTCGGCGGCATCGACGAGCAGCACGTCCGGGAGGCCGGCCTCGATCCCGAAGACCGGCGTCTGGCTCTGGCCTTGCGCCTGTCCGCGACGCTGATCGATTTCCCCCGACATCTGTCGCAGCATGTCGGCGGCTTTGTTTTCACCGCTGATCGTCTGGATGCGCTGGTGCCGATCCAGAATGCAGCGATGAAGGACCGCACCGTCGTCGAGTGGAACAAGGACGATCTCGATTCACTGCGTATCCTGAAAGTCGATGTGCTGGCTTTGGGGATGCTGACCTGCCTTCGCAAAGGACTTGACCTGATCCGCACCCTTTATGGCGAGACATTCGATCTGGCGACGATACCGAAGGAAGAACCGGCCGTTTACGACATGCTCGGCAAGGCCGACTCGCTGGGCGTGTTCCAGGTCGAGAGCCGCGCGCAGATGTCGATGCTGCCGCGACTGCGGCCCAGGAAGTTCTATGACCTCGTGATCGAGGTCGCGATCGTTCGGCCAGGTCCGATCCAGGGCGACATGGTGCATCCGTACCTGCGCCGGCGGGATAAGATCGAGAAGCCGGACTATGTGAAGCCGGAACTGGAAGGCGCTCTCAAGCGGACCCTGGGCGTGCCGCTGTTCCAAGAACAGGCGATGCAGATCGCGATCATCGGTGCCAGGTTCACGGAAGCCGAGGCCGACGGCCTGCGCAAGGCGATGGCGACCTTCCGGCACAACGGCACCATCCACAATTACCGCCAGCGCTTCATCGAAGGCATGGTCGCCAACGACTATCCGCGCGACTTCGCCGAACGCTGCTTCAAGCAGATCGAAGGCTTCGGTGAATACGGCTTCCCCGAGAGCCACGCGTCGAGCTTCGCGCTCCTGGTCTACGCCTCGTCGTGGATCAAATACTACTTTCCCGATGTCTTCGCCTGCGCCCTGCTCAACAGCCAGCCGATGGGCTTCTACGCGCCGGGACAGATCGTGCGCGACGCGCGCGAGCACGGCATCGCCGTGTTGCCGCCCGACGTCAACATCAGCCACTGGGACAACACGCTGGAGCCGCTGCCGCTCACCGCGGACCTGAAGAAAGACGAACGGCGCCTCGGTAAAGGAGAGGCATTGCCGGCCCTGTATGCATTGCGCCTGGGCTTTCGACAGATCGAAGGCGCGAAGCAGAAGGAGATGGAGGAGTTGGTCAAGCTGCGCGGCGATGGATATCGCGACGTGGCCGACCTCTGGCGGCGCGGCAAGGTCTCGCGGATGCAGATCGAGGTCCTGGCGCGCGCCGATGCGTTCGGCTCGCTGGACCTGTCGCGCCGTGACGTGCTGTGGGCGGCCAAGAGCCTGCGCGACGATCG
>CAYNOF010000835.1:0-1760 GCA_964398335.1 uncultured Rhizobiaceae bacterium | reverse complement strand
GGCCCCGGGATGCCCGAAGGTTCGAGTAAACGTGGCCTCATTATAAGCCGAATTTGTGGGGGGCAGGCCGGCAGGCTGGGGCGGAGTGGGAATGGCGTTTTTTGTCCGGTCTTGGGACAACACTGCGGGAAAAATTGGATTCTTGCTCTCTGGCGGGGCTGCTGAGGAGAGTTGGGGCGGAGCGCCGGGATTACCGAAGTGCATGTCCGCAAAGCGGTAGGAAATCGAATTTTCCGCGAAAACAGCGTACTGGCGCGGCTTGCACTCATGGGCTCCCGGGCCGCCTAACTCATTCCATTCCGGTCAGGTACTTAAGTTACTGGTGCAGTAACGCGTCTGCGGTGACAATTTCTGTCAACGCGAAATGTGCCGCTATTCCCCGAGCAGCGGCGGAACGATTTTGCGCCCATCAACGGGATTAGCGGTTTTTCTCTGTCGGTTTAGATAGGAGATCGAGGTATGTCTCAACGGCTGGGCGACCTTCTCATTAAAGAGAAGGTGATCACCCACGAGCAGTTGGAGCAGGCGCAGAAGGTGCAGAAGGAGTCCAACTGCCGCTTGGGCTCTGCCCTGGTCAAGCTGGGCTTCCTGTCGGACGAGGATGTGACCAACTTCCTCTCCCGGCAGTATGGTGTCCCCGCCATTAATCTTGCCTACTTTGAAATTGATGCCGCCGTCGTCAAACTCATTCCTTACGAAACGGCGAAACGCTACCAGATTCTGCCTCTGAGCCGGGTAGGGGCCTCGCTCACCATCGCCATGGTGGACCCCACCAACGTCTTCGCCATGGACGATATCAAGTTCATGACCGGCTTCAATATCGAGCCGGTGGTGGCTTCCGAGAGCTCGATTCTCGAGGGCATTGAGAAGGCCTACGGCACCAACCAGGAAGAAGACCTGGAGCAGGTGATGCAGTCGATGACCGGCATGGAAGAAGCCGATGTCGAACTGCAATCGGAAGAATCGGAAATGGAATTGGCCGACCTGGAAAAGGCGGCCGATGAAGCTCCCATCGTGAAGCTGGTGAACCTGGTGTTGACCGATGCGGTCAAGCGGGGGGCCAGCGATATTCACATGGAGCCTTACGAAAAAGAGTTCCGGGTGCGCTTTCGTATTGACGGCGTATTGCAGTCCATCATGTCGCCGCCGCTGAAGCTGAAAGACGCCATCACCTCCCGCCTCAAGATCATGTCCAAGCTGGACATCAGCGAAAAGCGCCTGCCCCAGGACGGCCGCATCATGCTGAAGATGGCCATCGGCGGACGCAAGAAGCAACTCGACTTCCGCGTCAGCACTTTGCCTACCTTGTGGGGCGAAAAGATCGTGCTGCGCTTGCTCGACAAAGAGAACCTGCGCCTGGACATGACCAAGCTGGGTTTCGAGCCGGAATCGCTGGTCAAATTCGAGAAAGCAATTTTAAAACCCTACGGCATGGTGCTGGTCACCGGACCGACGGGTTCGGGAAAAACCAACACGCTGTATTCCTCTATCTCGCGCCTGAACACGCCCGACACCAACATCATGACCGCGGAAGATCCGGTGGAATTTCAGCTGGGCGGCGTCAACCAGGTGCAGATGAAAGAACAGATTGGGCTGAACTTCGCGGCGGCGCTGCGCGCTTTCCTGCGGCAGGACCCCAACATCATTCTGGTCGGCGAAATTCGTGACTTTGAAACGGCCGAAATCGCCGTAAAAGCTGCGCTAACCGGCCACTTGGTGCTCTCCACGCTGCACATCAATGATGCGCCTTCTACGATCAG
>CAYNOF010000834.1:0-3767 GCA_964398335.1 uncultured Rhizobiaceae bacterium | reverse complement strand
GACGGTCGGCCACGTGCTCCTGAAGGTGCTGGCCGTCTTCGTCGTCGCCCTGGGCGTCATCGGCGGCTGGGTGCCGCTGATCGGCCAGGTCGGCATCACGGCGCTGGAGTTCCTGGTGGCCGGGCTGCAGGCCTACATCTTCACCATCCTCTGCTGCATCTACCTGAACGACGCGCTGCACCTGCACTGAGCCGGTCGCGCCCGTACCCATCACCCATCCACGGCATCGTTCTTCAACGGGAGACAACCATGACGCCTGAAGCCGCCAAGTTCATCGGCGCCGGCCTCGCTGCCATCGGCATGATCGGCGCCGGCATCGGCGTGGGCAACATCTGGGGCAGCTACATCACCGCCCTGTCGCGCAACCCCGCCTCCAAGGGCGAGATCGGCGCCAACATCTGGATCGGCTTCGCCGTCACCGAGGCGATTGCGCTGTTCGCGCTGATCGTCGCGCTGATCGCGCTGTTCGGCTGAGACCGGCGGGCGGGACGGCGACGCCCCGCCCTTCATCACCCAGGGATGCGGCGCCGCCTCGCGGTGCCGTCCGGAGTGACTGAGATGGTCAAGCCGCGCTTCATGGATGCCCGACTTGTAGCCGCCCTCGTGGCGGCATCGGGCGTGCTCGTCCCCTTCGCCGCGCTGGCGGAGGAGAAGAAGGGCATGCCGCAGTTCAATCCGAGCACGATGCCCAGCCAGCTCTTCTGGCTGATCGTCTGCTTCGCGATCTTCTACGTCATCGTCTCGCAGATCGTGGTGCCGATGCTCGGCGGCACGATCGATGCCCGTGCCGGCAAGATCCAGGGCGACCTGGATGCCGCCGCCCGTGCGCGCGACGAGGCCAAGGCGGCGCTGGCGCATTACGAGAAATCGATCGCCGATGCCCGCGCCGAGGCGCAGGCCGCCAACCGCGCGGCGGCGGACGCCGCGTCGGCGGCGACCAACGCCAGGCTGGCCGAGGTCGCCCAGCGCATCGGCGGCGAGATCGCCGCTGCCGAGAAGCGCATCGCCGAGGCGCGCGAGGCGGCCATGGGCAATGTACGGTCAATGGCGGTCGAGGTGGCGCAGGCCGCCTACGGCAAGCTGGTCGGCGGCCAGGCCGACGCGGCGCGCGTCGACGCACTGGTCGGCGCGGCGCTGAAGGGGGGTGCGCGATGATCGGCACGGCATGGGCGGCCGGCGCGGATGCCCACAACGAATCGTTGCTGGCCGATCCGCATTTCTGGGTCGCCGTCTCCTTCATCATCTTCCTGGCGCTGGCCGGCCGCGCGGCGTGGCGCGGCATCACCGGCATGCTCGACCAGCGCGCCGTGGCCATCACCAAGCAGCTCGACGACGCGCTGAAGCTGCGCGCCGAGGCCGAGGCGACGCTCGCCGAATACAAGATGAAGCGCGACGCCGCGGAGAGCGAGGCCAAGGGCATCATCGATCTCGCCACCGCCGAGGCCGCCGCCTTGAAGGCACGCGCCGAGGCCGAACTCGCCAACACGATCAAGCTGCGCGAACGCCAGGCGCTGGACCGCATCGCCCAGGCCGAGGCCAAGGCCACGGCCGAGGTGCGCGCCACCGCCGTCGACGCCGCGATCTCGGCCACGCGCACGCTGTTGCAGGAGCGCATGCAGTCCGGCCAGGGCACCGAGCTGGTCGACCAGGCGATCGCCGAGCTGCCGCGGCGCCTGAACTGATCGGCGACATCCGCCGTCACACGATGAACCCCGCCCGAGAGGCGGGGTTTTTCGTCGGCGATGCTAGACTGCAGCCATGTCCGCTTCGCTCGCCGCCCGCCATCCGCGCGACACGCCGTGGCTGACCGTGCTGTGGGCGCTGACGGCGATCAGCCTGGCGCTGGGCCTGGTCGTGCCGGCGGTGAAGGTGACCAAGGTGCGCCTGTTCGACTCCATGCACAGCGTGCTGTCGGGCATCCATGACCTGTGGCTCTCCGACTCCTGGCCGCTGGCGGTCGTGATCGCCGCCTTCTCGGTGGCGCTGCCGATCCTGAAGCTGCTGGTCGCCGCCTTCCTGTGGCTGGCGCCCTATCACCGCACCGGGCCGCTGCACGCGATCGCGGTGAGCATCGGCAAGTGGTCGATGCTCGACGTGCTGGTCGTGGCGATCATCGTCGTGTCGCTGCAGGGCGACTTCCTCGTGCGCTTCCGGGCGCAGAACGGCATCTACCTGTTCGGCGCCTCGGCGCTCTTCGCCATGGCGCTGATGGCGTGGATCGACCGCCGCCGGCGTCAGGCCGACGCGGACCAGGCGCGGCGATAGGTGCGCGCGAAGCGCTCGTAGAAGGCACGCGCCGCGCGCGGCAACGACGCCATGCGCACCTCGGACGGCATGCACGCTTTCGGCGTCAGCGCCCGCTCGGCCGTACCGCGCGTCATGTAGATCACGTCGAAGGTCCGCCGCGCCGGCTCGCGGCGATAGAGCCCCTGATGGATCGACCAGGAATGGAACAGCAATGCGTCGCCGGCTCTCAACGGAACCGACACCGCACCCACCGGATCGCCACCTGCGCGCTCGCGGCGGATCGCCCACTCCCGGGCCGTATCCCAGCGCCGGTGCGAGCCGGGCACGATCCTCAGCCAGGGATCACCGGCCAGCGCGATGCGGAAATGCACGCCCGTCGTCGCGGCGATGTCGCGCTTCTCGGCCGCGGCGTCGGCGGCGAGGAACTGCGAATCGCGATGCCACTCGCCGTCCCAATCGGCACCCTGCTGCTCCATGAAATACTGCGTGTTGTGGAACAGCGGCACGCCGCCGGTGATCGCCCCGATGAGGTCCAGCACGCTGGGCTCGGCGACGAACTCCAGGATCTCCGCCGGCACGCGCCGATCGTCGTACCAGCGCGGGCTGGTGAGATAGGCCATGTTGCTGAGCGGGCCATCGCGGCGCTGCGGCGGCAGGCCGTTGCGCCAGGAGCGCTCGGCGCGATCGCACGCGGCCCGCAGCCGCTCTCGATCGCGCCAGCCCATGAAGCGCGGCAGGACGACATAGCCGCGCGTGCGCCAGTGATACGCGAGCTGGCGCAGCTCCACGCCTACTCCGCCGCCTGGCGCGTCGGCGCGTCGGTCGGCGGGTTGTTGCTGGGCTTCCAGCGCAGCACCGGCTTGCGCGCCGCCAGGGTCTCGTCGAGACGGCGGCGCGGCGCCATGGTCGGCGCGGCGTGGAATTCCTCGACCGCCGTGCCGCTCTTCGCCTTGCGCGCCAGATGCAGCAGCGCGTCGCAGAACTGGTCGAGCGATTCCTTGGGTTGCGTCTCGGTCGGCTCGATCAGCAGCGCGCCGTGCACCACCAGCGGGAAGTACATGGTCATCGGGTGGTAGCCCTCGTCGATCATCGCCTTGGCGAAGTCGAGCGTGCTCACGCCGGTGTCCTTGAGGAAGCTGTCGTCGAACAGCGCCTCGTGCATGCAAGGGCCGCCGAAGGCCGGTGTCATCTCGGCGCTCAGCCGTGCCATGACGTAGTTGGCGTTCAGCACCGAGTCCTCGGCGACCTGCTTCAGGCCGTCGGCGCAATGGCTCATCATGTAGGCGAGCGCGCGGGTGAACATGCCCATCTGGCCGTGGAACGCCTTCAGGCGGCCCAGCGGCTGGCCGTCGACCGACGCGCCCTCCTCGGCCGCGTGCCAGCCATTGGCATCGCGCACGATCCAGGGACGCGGCGCGTAGGCAGCGAGGCGCTCGGAGAGCACCACGGGGCCCGAGCCCGGCCCGCCGCCGCCATGCGGTGTCGAGAAGGTCTTGTGCAGGTTGATGTGCATGCAGTCG
>CAYNOF010000833.1:0-2283 GCA_964398335.1 uncultured Rhizobiaceae bacterium | reverse complement strand
TCCGCAGCCCGCGCGGCCTTGCCGCCGCCCTGGTGCTTGGCCTTGCCGGCGGCCTGGCGCTGGCCGCCAGCGCCGTCGCCCAGACCGCCGCTCCGGCGCCTGCGCCTGCCCCCGCACCGGCGCCGGCCGCCGACCCCGTAGTCGCGACGGTCAACGGCCAGGCCATCCGCCTGTCCGACGTACAGCGCCAGCAGCAGACCCTGCCCGAGCAGTATCGCGCGCTGCCGTTGCACATGATCTTTCCGGCGCTGCTCGACCAGATGGTCGACCGCCGCCTGATGATCACCGAGGCGCGCAAGGCCGAGGTCCAGAAGACCGAGGACTACAAGCGCCGCATGGCCGATCTCGAAGAACGCCTGGCGCAGGACGTGTGGCTGAACCGCGAGGTCGAAAAGCGCGTCACATCAGACATGATCAAGGCGCGCTACGAGAAGAAGATCAAGGAGCTGCCGCCGGAGGAAGAAGTCTCGGCGCGCCACATCCTGGTCGCCAGCGAGGATGACGCCAAGAAGATCATCGAGGAGCTCGGCAAGGGCGGCGACTTCGCCAAGATCGCCAAGGAGAAGTCGACCGACAAGGCGTCGGGCGCCCAGGGCGGCGATCTCGGCTGGTTCAAGAAGGGCGACATGGTGAAGGAGTTCGCCGAGGCCGCCTTCGCGCTCGAGAAGGGCAAGACCACGACCACGCCGGTGAAGACCCAGTTCGGCTACCACATCATCCGGCTGGAGGATCGCCGCAAGGCCGGCCCGCCGCCGATCGCCGAGCTCGAGGACGAGATCAAGGGCGAGCTCACCCGCGAGGCCTTCTCGACCATGATCGAGGGCCTGCGCAAGGCCTCCAAGATCGAGAAGTTCAACATGGACGGCTCGCGTATCACCGAGGCGCCTCCGGGCGCGGTGCCGGCGCCGGCACCGGCCGCCAAGCCCCCCGAGAAGAAGTAGTCGGACCACGGACCGAACACCGCCACGCCACTGTGAATCGGTGGCGGGGATGGTGTAACCTCGCGTCCCTGTAGCGGCGCGTCCTCACGGGCGCGCCGATACGCTTGCGTCCCTGCGTTTCCCCCGCCTGCCGCCCGAGAGGCGACGATGAGTGCACCACACCAGGTTTCCCCGCTGGCGCCCAAGACGACGCCCAGCCTGCCGCGTATCGCCGGCATCAAGCTCGGCGCGGTGGAGGCCGGCATCCGATACAAGGGCCGTCGCGACCTGATGGTGGCCGTGCTGCCGGCCGGCTCGATCATCGCCGGCGTGCTGACGCGCTCGAAGACCGCCTCGGCGCCGGTCGACTGGTGCCGCAAGAACCTGGCGCGCGGCAAGGCACGGGCGATCCTGGTCAATGCCGGCAACGCCAACGCCTTCACCGGCAAGCTCGGCGACAAGTCGGTCGAGGAGGCGACGCGTGCCGTCGCCCAGGCTCTGGGCTGCGCGCGCAATGAAGTGTTCATGGCCTCGACCGGCGTGATCGGCCAGCCGCTCGATCCGGCGCCGATCCTCAAGGCGGTGCCCGGCCTGCTCAAGGCGGCGCGCGAGGAGGGCTGGGACGAGGCGGCGGGCTCGATCATGACCACCGATACCTTCCCCAAGCTGGCCACCCGCACGGCGCGCATCGGCGACGGCACGGTGACGATCAACGGCTTCGCCAAGGGCTCGGGCATGATCGCCCCCGACATGGCGACCATGCTGGGCTTCGCCTTCACCGACGCCAAGCTGCCGCCCGCTGTGCTGCAGAAGCTGCTGACCGACGCGACCGACAAGTCTTTCAATTGCGTGACGGTCGACGGCGACACCTCGACCAGCGACACCTTCCTGCTGGCCTCGACCGCGGCGGCGCGCCACCCGCGCGTCGAGGAGGCCGACGATCCGCTGCTGGCCGATTTCCGCCGCGCGCTCGACGAGCTGATGATCGAGCTGGCGCAGCTGGTGGCCAAGGACGGCGAGGGTGCCTCGAAGTTCATCACCATCAACGTCACCGGCGCCACCAGCAACGGTGCGGCGCGCAAGATCGGTCTCGCCGTGGCGAACTCGCCGCTGGTCAAGACCGCGATCGCCGGCGAGGACGCAAACTGGGGCCGCGTGGTGATGGCGATCGGCAAGGCCGGCGAGAAGGCCGACCGCGACAAGCTGCGCATTTCGATGGGCGGCGTGCGCATCACCGACAACGGCCAGGTCGTGCCCAACTACGACGAGACGCCGGTGGTGAAGCACATCAAGGGCAGCGACGTGGTGATCGACATCGAGCTCGGTCTCGGCCGCGGCCGCAGCACCGTGTGGACCTGCGACC
>CAYNOF010000832.1:0-1411 GCA_964398335.1 uncultured Rhizobiaceae bacterium | reverse complement strand
CACGCTGGTGACGGTGTGGCCCTTGTAGTCGTGCGCCGGATAGAGCAGGCAGCCGGCCGGCAAAGTGAGGATGCGATCGTGCACCGAGCGGTACATGGCGCGCGCGTCGCCCTGCTGGAAATCGGTGCGGCCGCTGCCGCGGATCAGCAGGCAGTCGCCGGTGAAGGCCATCGAGTGGTCGTCTAGCACATAGGTCAGGCAGCCGCTGGTGTGGCCGGGCGTGGCGCGCACCTCCAGGTGCCGGCGGCCGAAGGCAATGCGATCGCCATGTTCGAGATAGCGGTCCGCGCCCTGCGCCCCGCTCGCCTTGGACAGCGCGATGGCGCCGCCCAGCCGGCGGCGCAGCAGCCAGGCGCCGGTGACGTGGTCGGCGTGCACATGAGTCTCGAGAATCGCCGTCAGCTTGAGGTCAAGCTCGCCGATCAGCGCGGCGTCGCGGCGCACCTGCTCGAACACCGGATCGATGATCACCGCCTCGCGCGTGTCGGCGCAACCCAGCAGGTATGTGTAAGTCGACGACGTCGGGTCGAAGAGCTGGCGGAAGACGAGCATGGCCGCCACGTCAGCACCGCGCGCGCAGACTGTCCAGCGCCACGCGGCGCTTGCGTGTGGACGCCGGACAGTGTGCGATATGCGCCATGACCAACAAGCTCGACGCCGTCGAAGGCCTGACCTTCGCCACCAAGGATTTCTCCCTCGACAGGGGCGGCACGCTGCCGCTCTGCGAGGTCGCCTACGAGACGCATGGCAGGCTCAACGCGTCGGGCGACAACGCCATTCTCGTCGTCCACGGTTACACCTCGAGCGGCCATGTCGCCGGCGTGCACGCCCGGGGCAAGGAAGCGCGCGGCGTGGCGCCCGGCACAGTGGGCTGGTGGGACGCGCTGATCGGGCCGGGCAAGGCGATCGACACCGGCAAATTCTTCGTCGTCGGCGTCAACGCCATCGGCTCGTGCCACGGCTCGACCGGGCCGGCCAGCCTCGACCCGCATACCGGCAAGCCCTATGGGCCGACCTTCCCCGAAGTGACGATGCGCGACATCGTGCGCTCGCAGAAGCTGCTGCTCGACTCGCTGGGCGTGAAGCACCTGGTGGCGGTATGCGGCCCCTCGATGGGCGGCTTCCAGTCGTTCCAGTGGGCGGTGAGCTATCCCGATTTCATGAACGGCATCGTGCCCACCGTCACCGCGCCGAAGATGCGCGCGGGCACCGTCGACGCCGTCGAGCAACTGCGCCAGCGCCTGGCGACGCATCCCAACTGGAACAACGGCTGGTACTACGAGAACGGCGGCATCGCCGGCATCCTCGAGGACATCCGGCACGAGACGCTGGTGGGCTATGGCCGGCGCGAGATCCTCGCCGCGAGCATTCCCGACCCGGCCAAGCGCGAGGAGGCGATCCGCGCCGAGGC
>CAYNOF010000831.1:0-10054 GCA_964398335.1 uncultured Rhizobiaceae bacterium | reverse complement strand
ACGTGCCGATCACCATCAGGGTCGGCATGCCGAGGATATAGATCATCGCCGGCACCAGCACGAAGCCGCCGCCGACACCGAGGATCGCCGACAGCACGCCGATGCCGAAGCCCAGCCCCAGCGGCAGCAGCGCGCTGATGTAGAGCCGCGACTTGTAGAAACGCATCTTCAGCGGCAGGCGGTGCACCAGGTAGTGCTGGTGCAGCTTGCGGCGCGGCGCCTCGGGATTGCGCCGCCGCTGCCAGGTGCGCACGCTTTCGATCAGCATCAGCACGCCGATGCTGCTCAGCAGCACGACGTAGCCGATGGCGATGGTCAGGTCGATCTGGCCGATGCGCTTGAGGATGCCGAACAGCCAGATGCCCGCGGTCGAGCCGAACAGGCCGCCCAGCAGCATGATCAGGCCCATGCGCACGTCGACATTGCCGCGCTGGAACTGCGTCAACAGGCCCGACACCGAGGTGGCGATCACCTGGTTGGCCTGGGTGGCCACCGCCACCGCCGGCGGCACGCCGACGAAGATCAGCAGCGGCGTGAGCAGGAAGCCGCCGCCGACGCCGAACATGCCCGCCAGCACGCCTGCCGCCGCGCCCAGCGCCAGCAGCAGCGGCCAGGTCAGCGAAATCTCGGCGATGGGGAGATAGACTTCCACGACTGCGCTTCCGGGGGACGCCGGTCCATCTCCGACGACACCTCAGTCCCTTGTGCGCGCTTCGCTGCTGACATGCAACGAGAGCCTTTTGTCCCGGGCCGATTTTCGACCGCGATCTCGCCCCAATCGAGTCGCTAGGCGCACTGTCGCGCTCTGTGCGCCGCGCACCGATCAGGTCAATGGATCTCGGGCTCCGGTACCTTGGGGCCGGCGTCGGCGCGCAGGAAGTCGAAGTCGCAGCCCTTGTCGGCCTGCTGCACGTGCCTGGCGAAGATCCAGCCATAGCCGCGGCCGTAGACGACCGGTTTCTCCTTCCAGGCGGCGCGGCGCAGGGCGAGCTCCTCGTCGCTGACCTTCATGTTGAGCGTGCGGGCAGCGACGTCGAGCTCGATGATGTCGCCCGTCCTCACCAGCGCCAGCGGGCCGCCGACATGGCTCTCGGGCGAGACGTGCAGCACGCAGGCGCCGTAGCTGGTGCCGCTCATGCGCCCGTCGCTGATGCGCACCATGTCGCGCACGCCCTGTTTCAAGAGCTTCTGCGGGATCGGCAGCATGCCCCATTCCGGCATGCCCGGTCCGCCCAGCGGGCCGGATTGCTTGAGCACCAGCACGGTGTCGGCGGTGACGTCGAGGTTCGGATCGTCGATGCGCGCGGCCATGTCGTTGTAGTCCTCGAACACCAGCGCCGGCCCCGCATGTTTGTGCAGGCGCGGCTCGGCGGCCGAGGGCTTGATCACCGCGCCGTCGGGCGCGAGGTTGCCCTTGACCACGGCGAGCGCGCCGTCGGCCTTCAGCGCCTTGTCGAGATCGAGGATGACGTCGGGAATCAGCGTCTCGGCGCCGGCGATGTCCTCGCCCAGGGTCTTGCCCGACACGGTGCGGGCATCGAGGTTCAGCATCGGGCGCAGCTTCTCGAGGAAGGCGCGCAGGCCGCCGGCGTAGAAGAAGTCCTCCATCAGGTACTGGCCGGATGGACGGATATTGGCGATCAGCGGCGTGCTGCGCGCGATCTCGTCGAAGCGCCCGAGCGTCAGCGGGATGCCGGCGCGGCCGGCCAGCGCCACGAGATGGATGATGCCGTTGGTCGAGCCGCCCATCGCCATCAACGCGCGGATCGCGTTGTCGAACGACTTGGCGCTCAGGATGTCGGAGGGTTTCAGATCCTCCCACACCATGTCGACGATGCGCCGGCCCACCAGGCTCGCCATGCGCGCGTGATTGGAATCGGCGGCGGGGATCGACGAGGCGCCGGGCAGGGTGAAGCCCAGCGTCTCGGCCATCGACATCATCGTCGCCGCCGTGCCCATCACCATGCAGGTGCCGAAGCTGCGGGCGATGCCGTCTTCCATCTCGTCCCAGTCGGCATCCTGGATGCCGCCGGATTTCAGCTCCATCCAGTACTTCCAGACGTCGCTGCCCGAGCCCAGCGGCTTGCCGCGCCAATTGCCGCGCAGCATCGGGCCGGCCGGCACGACGATGGCCGGGATGTCCATGCTGATGGCGCCCATCAGCAGACCGGGGATGTTCTTGTCGCAGCCGCCGAGCAGCACGGCGCCGTCGATCGGGTTGGAGCGCAGCAGCTCCTCGGTCTCCATCGACAAGAGGTTGCGGTACATCATCGTGGTCGGCTTCATCAGCACTTCACCGAGCGAGATCGCCGGCATCTCGATGGGATAGCCACCGGCCTGCCAGACGCCGCGCTTCACCTCCTCGGCCCGCTGGCGCAGGTGGAAGTGGCAGGAATTCGCCTCCGACCAGGTGTTGATGATGCCGATCACCGGCTTGCCGGCCCAGTCCTCGCGCGCGTAGCCCATCTGCTTGGTGCGCGAGCGATGGCCGAAGGAGCGCAGATCGTCGGCGCCATACCAGCGATGGCTGCGCAGTTGCTCGGGCATCTTGCGGCGGATGGTCATCGGCGTTTCCATGGCTTCGTTGATCGTTGCTGGCCCATGGTAGGCCGCGACGTGGGCACGATGGAAGGACACTTGGATGCGCATCGTCTGCCGCGAGCTGGCGCCCGATCTGTGGCCCGATCTCGAACGCCTGTTCGGACCGCGCGGCGCGGTCGGCGGCTGCTGGTGCATGTTCTGGCGCCAGAAGAAGGGCGAGAAGTGGGACGCGGTGAAGGGCGCCGAGAACCGCCGCCGCTTCGAAGGCCTGGTCTGCGGCGGCCAGGCGCATGGTGCGCTGGCCTATGTCGAGGACGAGCCGGTGGGCTGGGTGTCGTTCGACAGGCGGCCCGATTTCGACAAGCTGGACCGCGCGCCGAGTTTCACCTGCGCCGATGCGGGCGAGGTCTGGTCGGTGCCGTGCTTCTTCATCAAGGCAGGCTTCCGCGGCAAGGGCGTGGCCTCGGCGCTGCTGGGCTTCGCCATCGAGCGCCTGAAGAAGCGCGGGGCGACCATCATCGAGGGTTATCCGGTGAAGCCGGCGAAGGATGGCGCACCCTCACCGGCGGCCTTTGCGTGGACCGGCACGCGCCGGCTGTTCGCGGCGCACGGCTTCAAGGTCGTGGGCAACCGCGACGGCGGCAAGCAGCGTGTGCGGTTGACGGTCGGCTGAGCTATTTCTGCAGGATGTCGACGATATCGCGCAGCTGGGTGCGCGCACGCATCAGGTAGAAGCCCTGCGAGGCGAGGTGGCTGGGCAGCATCGTGGAGTCCGGCCGGCCGTTGATGACCACGGGCGGCTGCAGGTAGGCGGCGGCGCGGAACGCCTCCAGCAGCTGCGCCCAGGCCGCGGTGAGCTGGCGGTCGGCGATCACCGTCTTGAAGTCCTCGCCGATCTCGCGCAGCAGGATGAACTGGCCGTAAAGGCGACCTTTCACCGAATAGAAGATGTCGTCGCACTGCATGTCGAAGAGATCGCCACCGCGCTGCTGGACGTGCTGTTCGAGCCGCGCCGATTCCGAGCCGAGGTCGCTGGCGAAGCGATCGAGGATGAACTGCAGGTTGTCGGCGCGCCGATCGTAGGTCGCCTGCCCGGCGGCCAGCCGCTTGTTGTAGGCGATCAGCGAGCGATAGCCGGCACGGTATTGCTGCGCCGAGGTCGCCGAGGGCCAGATCGAGATGTTGGGGTCCCATATCCAGCGATCGCCGCGGAACTGGAACTGCCCGGCGGCATCCTGCAGGTCGGGATCGACCTGGCTGGAGCTGCGCGTGCGGCCGAGCTGGTCCTTCAGCTCTGTCGTGAAGCGCGCCACCGCGGCCATGATGCCCATCTGGAAGTTGGGCATGTTGTCGAGCGGCCAGCCCGGCAGGAAGACCGGATCGCTCGCCACCCAGCGATGCTGGTCGACCTCGCGGGTCACCAGCGCCGCGGCCGCCGCGACGGCGCGGCTTTCGCCCGGCGCGACGCTCTGCGGGCGGAACTCGAGATTGTCGTCGATGACGTGCACCACCAGCATGCCGATGGTGTAGTAGAGCAGCGGCACGATGGGGATCAGCAGCCACCAGTGCCAGCGCCGACGCCGCGTTGCACCGGCGGCGGTGGAGCCGCGCAGCCGCGGCCGCCAGGCGAGCACGCGGCGCCAAAAAGGTCGGGGCTGGACGGAGGACGTCGAGGGGCGGGGTTCCGGATCGAACGACATGGGCGCAGGGTGTCTCGCAATCCCTTCAGGGGTGCGCCGGGAGGCAACGCCACTGTAGCACGCCGGCCATGATCATATGGAGACGCTTTGCCGTTGCGCCAGTGCGGCGAAGCTCGCCATCATTCGCGTGAACAGGTTCAACGAACGAAGAGGATTCGCGCGATGGCGCTCGACCCGACCATCCGTCTGCTGCTCGACGCGGCGATCGCCGCCGGCCGGCCGCAACTGCACACGCTCTCGCCGGTCGACGCGCGCACGATGATGCGCGAGACGCGCGCGCCCATCCAGGGACCGATCCTCGACACCGTGGCGCAGGACGATCGCACGATCCCCGGTCCGGCCGGCCCGATTCCCGTACGCATCTACCGCCCGAAGGCGGCGGCTTCTGACGCCAGTCTGCCGATCCTGGTCTACTTCCACGGCGGCGGCTGGGTGATCGGCGACATCGAGACGCATCATACGGTCTGCCAGCGCTTCGCGCAGGACGGCAACCTGCTGGTGGTCTCCGTCGACTACCGCCTGGCGCCGGAGCATCGCTATCCCGCCGCGGTCGACGATTGCTGGGTGGCGACGCAATGGGCCGCGGCCAACGCCGCCTCGATCGGCGGCGACGCATCGAAGATCGCGGTCGGCGGCGACAGCGCCGGCGGCAATCTCGCGGCGATCGTCGCGATCCTGGCGCGCGACGCCGGCGGGCCGAAGGTCGGCTACCAGTGCCTGATCTATCCCGCGGTCGATGCGCTGGCCAACACCGGCTCGATGGCGCGCAACGCCGAGGGCTACCTGCTGACCACGGCGGCGATGAAGTATTTCTACGACCACTACGCGCCCAACCTGGCGGACCGCGCCGACTGGCGCTGCTCGCCGCTGCGCGCGGCGACCCTGGCCGGCGTGGCGCCGGCGATGGTGATCACCGCCGGCTTCGATCCGCTGCGCGACGAAGGCGCCGACTATGCGCGCCGTCTCGCCGCCGACGGCGTGAGGGTGGAGTACGTCGAGTATGGCAGCCTGATCCACGGCTTCTTCGGCATGCCCGGCGTGCTGCCGCAGGCGCGTCGCGGCATCACCACGGCGGCGCAGGCGATCCGCGAAGCGCTGGGCGGCTGACATGGCGCTCGATCCCGAGGTCAAACGCCTGCTCGACATCGCCGCGAAGCTCAACCCGCCGGCCTGGGAAAGCGTCGGCGCGGTCGCGGCGCGCGAGATGTTCCTGAAGACGCGCGGGGCCTCGGGCGGCAAGCGGCCCGACGGCGTGGCCTCCAGCGACCGCACGATTCCCGGACCGGCCGGGCCGATCCCGGTGCGGATCTATCGCCCGGCGTCGGTGCCCGACGGCCAGGCGCTGCCGGCGCTGATCTATGTCCATGGCGGCGGCTGGGTGATCGGCGACCTGGAAAGCCACGACGTGACGGCGGCGCGGCTCGCCGTCTTCGCCGGCGTCGCGGTGATGTCGGTCGACTACCGGCTGGCGCCGGAGCATCCCTTCCCGGCCGCCTTCGACGATGTGGTCGCCGCCTTGCGCTGGCTGCTCGCCAACGGCGCGGCGGCGGGCGTCGACAGCACGCGCCTGGCGATCGGCGGCGACAGTGCCGGCGCCAATATCGCCGCCTCGGCCGCGATCCTGGCGCGCGACGAGGGCATCGCCGCGCTGCGCTTCCAGCTGCTGTCCTATCCGGTGACCGACGCGGTGACGACGACCGAGTCCTACCAGCTCTTCGCCAACGGTTTCGGGCTGACCTGCGCCAACATGCAGTGGTTCATCGACTGCTACCTGCCCAACGAGGCCGATCGGATCGACTGGCGCGCCGCGCCGTTGCACGCGCCGACCCTGCAGGGCGTCTGCCCGGCCTTCGTGATGACCTGCGGCTACGATCCGCTGCGCGACGAGGGCCGCGCCTATGTCCGACGTCTCAACGACGCCGGCGTGCGCGTCGACCATGTCGAGTTCGGCGGCATGAACCATGGCTTCCTCGGCAGCTACGCACTCCTGCACACCGCGCGCCGCGCCATCGCCACCGCGGCGCTGGCGTTGCGCGAGGCGTTGATCGAGCGGTCGACCTGAGCGAAGCGCGCACGATCGCGGCCGTGCCGATGGCGGTGCCGGCGCTGGTGATCGCGCTGGCGCAGATGGGCGATTCGCTGATCTACGCCGTGCTGCCGCTCTACGCCGACGCCTTCGGCGTGTCGCTGTTCGTCGTCGGCATCCTGCTGTCGCTCAACCGCTGGGTCCGGCTGCTGGCCAACTCCATCGTCGCGCATTTCACCCACCGCATCGGCGTGCGGACGATGATGATCGCGGCGGCCACGACAGCGACGCTGTCGACGCTCGCCTACGCCGTCGCCGCGCACGAGATCGTGCTGATGGGCGCGCGCGTGCTGTGGGGCATCTCGTTCGCCGCGCTCAACCTCGCGGTCCTGTCCTACGCCGTCTCCGATCGCGCCAATGCCGGCAAGCGCGTCGCGGTGAACCGCACGGCGCTGGGCGTCTTCCAGGTGATATCGCTGGCCGGCGGCACCGCGTTGGTCGCCTTCGTCGGCCCACGCGATGTGTTCCTGATCATCGCCGGTTTCGGCTTGCTGGGAATGCTGCTGTCGCTTCGGCTGCCGAGCCTCGACGTCGACGAGGGCAAGGCGGCGGGATTCACCCTGCCCAAGCCGGGCCGGCTGGATCTCTGGGGATTCGCGCTCGGCCTGGTCATCGATGGCATCTTCATCGTCACGCTGTCCCTGCTGATGAAGGACACGAAGCTGCCGGTCCCGCCGGTCGTCACCACCGGCCTGCTGCTCGCGACGCGCTGGGGCATGGAGGTGGTGACGGCGCCGGTTGGCGGCGCGCTCGCCGATCGCTTCGGCGCGCGTCTTCTGGCGCTGCTGAGCGGCGTGGCACTGATCGGCGGCCTGGTGCTGATCGCGCTGGGCCACGACTTCGCCGGCAGTATCCTCGTCGTCACGACGCGCGGCCTGTTCAACACGCTGGTCCCCGTCATGGTGGCGGAGCGCGCCAGGAGCGGCCTGCTGGCCTCGCAGGCGACCTACTCGACATGGCGCGACCTCGGCGCGGCGGTCGGCCCTGTCGTTGCCGGCATCGTCTTCGCGGCGGTGCCGCAGGCGCCGCTTTACGGCGCCTGCGCCGCGCTGCTGGCGCTTGGCCTGTGGTGGTGCGTCGCGCGCAGCCGTTAGCGGACCGCCGTCGCGTCCAGGTGCGCGAGCTTGTCCGGGTTGCGCATGATGTAGATATCGCCGACCCGGCCGGCCTCGTCGTAGGCGAAGGAGACGGTCGCCTCGACCTGATCGCCATTGCGCACGATGAAGCCGCGGCCGCCGTTGATGTCGACGGGTTCCAGCCGGAACTGCGTCCAGAAGCGGCGCAGGACCAGGTCGAAGAAGCCCATGACGTTGGCCTTGCCGTGCAGGACCTTGGCGGCCGCGGCAACCTTGCCGCCGCCGTCGGCGCTGAGCGCGATGTCGTCCGACAGCATGGCAACCAGGGCCTTGGTGTCGCCGCCCGATATGGCCGCTTCGAAGGCGGCGAGCAGTTCCTCCTGCCGCGCGGCCGGCGTGACGTGTCGTACCCTGGCGTCGTCGACATGGCCCTTGGCGCGCGACACCAGCTGGCGGCAGGCCGCCTGGCTCATGTCGAGCGCACGGGCGATGTCGGGATAGTCCATGTCGAAGATCTCGTGCAGCAGGTACGCCGCGCGCTCCTTCGGCGTCAGCCGCTCGAGCATCAGCAGGAAGGCCGTGGTCAGCGACGCGCCCAGGGCCTCGTCGGCAGGATCGGTGGTCAGCATGTGCATCGGCTCCGGCAGCCAGGTGCCGACATAGTCGACGCGGCTGCGGTGCGCCGCGCGCAAGAGGTCGATGCAGCGCCGCGTGCACGCCGTCATCAGCCAGGCTGCGGGGTTGGCGATGTCGGCGTGCTCCGCGGTGCGCCATTTCACGAACGTGTCCTGCACCGCGTCCTCGGCGTCGGCGCGCGAGCCGAGGATGCGATAGGCGAGCCCCAGCAGCCTGGGGCGCGCCTCCCCGAAGACGGCGATGTCCTCGCGGTCCGCCATGTCAGTGGTTCGACACCTGGATGCGGTTCCAGAAATTGATCAGGCCGACATCGGTGGTCAGCACGCCGATCTCGTCCTCGGAGAAGTGCTGGCGCAGCTCGGCCCTGAGCGGGCCCAGATCGGTGCGCTGGTCGATGTTGGTCAGCGCCTCGGTCCAGGC
Source organism: uncultured Rhizobiaceae bacterium (assembly GCA_964398335.1). GTDB lineage: Bacteria > Pseudomonadota > Alphaproteobacteria > Reyranellales > Reyranellaceae > JAFAZJ01. Next base: position 1,595 of record CAYNOF010000831.1, on the reverse strand, counting down.
CAGCGCGGCGCGCTCGCGCGCGGTGAAATCGCGCACGTGGCGCCAGATCACGACGCGATCGAGCCGGTCGTTGCTCTCGCCGTCCTCGCGCGCCTCGCGCAGGTGCATCTTCACGCAGAAGGCGCAGCCGTTGATCTGCGAGGCGCGCAGATGCACCAGGTGGCGGATCTTCGACTCGAACGCATGCGTGCCCACGACCTGGTGCACGCCCTGCATCGCCTTGAACACATCGCCGATGTGGTTTTCGTAGGCGACGGCCTTGGTGTTGCTCATCATGTCCTCCATGGACCGGCCCGATTGCCGGCCGTTCGGAGGGATGACGATCCGGCATCCCGGTCTGTGACACGGGATGCCGGATTTTTTCGGTCCTACGGCTTCAGGAAGCCCACCGTGCGGTAGACCTCGGAGAGGATCGGCTCGGCGATGGCGCGGCAGCGCTCGCCGCCGCTGCGCAGCACCGAGTCGACGTGGCCGGGATCCTTCATCAGCCGCTGCATCTCGGCGCCGATCGGGCCCAGCTTTGAGACCGCCAGCTCGGTCAGCGCGTTCTTGAAGGCACTGAACTGCTGGCCGGCGAAGCTGGTGATGATGTCGGCCTTCTCGGCGTCGGCCAGCGCGGCGTAGATGCCCAGCAGGTTGTCGGCCTCGGGCCGCTTCTCGGCGTCGGCCTCGGTCTCGGGCATCGGCAGCGGGTCGGTCTTCGCCTTGCGGATCTTCTGCGCGATGGTGTCGGCATCGTCCGTGAGGTTGATGCGCGAGTAGTCCGACGGGTCGGACTTGCTCATCTTCTTGGTGCCGTCGCGCAGGCTCATGACGCGCGTCGCCGGGCCCTGGATCAAGGGCTCGGTGATCGGGAAGAAATCCGGCACGTTGAAATCGTTGTTGAACTGGATGGCGATGTCGCGCGTCAGCTCGAGATGCTGCTTCTGGTCCTCGCCCACCGGCACGTGGGTGGCCTTGTAGGCGAGGATGTCGGCGGCCATCAGCGAGGGATAGGCGAACAGGCCCAGCGAGACGTTCTCGCGGTCCTTGCCGGCCTTCTCCTTGAACTGCGTCATGCGGTTCATCCAGCCCATGCGCGCCACGCAGTTGAACACCCAGGCGAGCTGGGCATGCGCCGGCACCAGCGACTGGTTGAAGATGATGTGGTTCTGCGCATCGATGCCGGCGGCCAGAAACGCCGAGGCGATCTCGCGCGTCTGCTTGGTCAGCTCCTTCGGATCCTGCCACACCGTGATGGCGTGCAGGTCGACGACGCAGAAGATGCACTCGTAGCTCGACTGGAAGCGCACGAAGTTGCGGATCGCGCCGAGGTAGTTGCCGAGGTGCAGGTTGCCGGTGGGCTGCACGCCCGAGAAGATGCGGCCGGCCAGGCCACGCGCGTTGTAGGGCGCGAGATGCGGATTGGCGATGTTCGCCGCAACGGCGTCGGGCATGGATGTGGACTCCCGTATATCTGTGGGTGGACCGCCGGGGCGGCCCGCACCGCGCCGTGGAAGGCGTCGGCGGGCGGGGTTATAGCAGAGTGGCGGCGCCTGCCAATCGCCGCTTCGGGGGAGTCGATGTTCGGAATCCGGTATCTCAAGAGCGATCCG
>CAYNOF010000830.1:0-7113 GCA_964398335.1 uncultured Rhizobiaceae bacterium | reverse complement strand
TGGCCGGGAACTTCCGGCCATCCGCCAGGGTCACGACGATCGAGGAGGCGCGACCGGCGACGTGATAGTTGGTCACGATCAGGCCGGAGGCGTCGATGATGAAGCCGGTGCCGAGGCCCTGGACCTGGCGCTGGGACTGAGGCTGACGGCCCGGACGCTGCTGCTCCTGGAAGCGACGGCGGAACTGCTCCATCGGCGAGCGCGCCTCATCGTCGACCACCGGAGCGGCGGAGGTCACGGCGACGTTGACCACGGCGGGCGTCCCCTTCGCGGCGAGAGCGGAAAAGTCAGGGACGGACGCCTCGCCGGCGATCGCCGGGGCGGAGCTGAAGATGTGCGGCGCGATCAGCGCCGGCGCCGTGAGCGCGGTCGAAAGCGCCAGCGCGGCGGCAAGACGGGATTTGAAGAGGGACAAGGGGCCATCCTCCTGAATGGGAATGGCCGCAGATATGGCCGGGGCCGAAGGCGGCACCACGGCGGCCAGATTGAAACTTTGTATAGTTGGCGGGCTTGGCAATCCGGCCGCGCCCGATCATGTCCTAGGCCATGAAAATCCTGCTGGTGGAGGACGATTCCGAGACCGCCGCCTATGTCGCCCGCGGCTTGCGCGAGCGCGGCCACGCGGTCGACCATGCCGGGACCGGCAAGGACGGGCTGCGCTTCGCCACCCACGAGCCCTACGACGTCATGGTCGTCGACCGCATGCTGCCCGAGCTCGACGGGCTGTCGATGGTCAAGGCCGTGCGCGATGCCGGCGTGCGCACGCCCACCTTGTTCCTCACCACCATGGGCGGCGTCGACGACCGCGTCGAAGGCCTGGAGGCCGGCGCCGACGACTACCTGGTGAAGCCCTTCGCGCTCGCCGAACTGGCGGCGCGCGTCGCCGCGCTGGGCCGCCGGCCGCCGATGGCGCAGACGACGGCGCTGCGCGTCGGCGACCTGGAGATGGACCTGCTGTCGCGCAATGTGACGCGCGCCGGCCGGCGCATCGAGCTGCAGGCGCAGGAGTTCAAGCTGCTGGAGTACCGGATGCGCCACGCCGAGCAGGTGGTGACGCGCACCATGCTGCTGGAGAAGGTCTGGGACTTCCACTTCGACCCGCGCACCAACATCGTCGAGACGCATATCAGCCGGCTGCGCTCGAAGATCGACAAGGGCTTCGAGGCGCCGCTGCTGCACACCATCCGCGGCGCGGGCTATGTCATTCGACCGCCTCAGTAGGATCGCGCGCACCGCCAGCTTCCGGCTGACGCTGGCCTATGCCGGCCTGTTCGTGATCTCCGCCGGCGTGCTGTTCGCCGCCGTCTACTGGATCGCCACCGCGGCCCTGCAGGCCGACATGACAGCGGTGCTGCGCACCGAGGCGCTGCAGCTCTCCGAGATCCATGCACGAGCGGGGTTGCGCGGGCTGGCGCCGGAGATCGCGCGGCGCATGAGCTTTCGCGCGCGCGGGCCGATCTACTACCTGCTGCAGGCGCCCAACCGCGAGGTCATCGTCGGCAACCTGCCGGGCATGGTGCCGCAGGAGGGCGTGCTCGACCTGCAGCGCAATCTCAACGAGCCCGACCGGCCGGCAGAGGACATTGACCTCACCGGCTTCGGCTTGAGGCTGCGCGACGGCTCGTTCCTCGTCGTGGCGCAGGACAGCGCGCGTGTGCGCGACATGCAGCGCGCCATCATCCGGGCCTTCGCCTGGGCAGGCGGGCTGACCCTGCTGCTGGCGATCGGCGGCGGCGCCGTGCTGGCGGTGAACTTCCTGCGCCGCATCGACCAGATCAGCCGCACCAGCCGCGCGATCATGGAGGGCGATCTCACCGCCCGCATCCCCGCGCGCGGCACCAACGACGAGATCGACCAGCTTGTCGTCGGTCTCAACGCCATGCTCGATCGCGTGCAGACCCTGATGATCGGCCTGCGCCAGGTCTCCAGCGACATCGCCCACGACCTGCGCACGCCGCTCGGCCGGCTGCGCCAGCACCTCGAGGAAGCGCGCGAGCGTGCCACCACGACCGAGGCCTATGCCGCCGCCACCGAAGCGGCGATCGCCGAGGCCGATACGCTGCTGGAGACCTTCTCCGCCCTGCTGCGCATCGCGCAGATCGAGGCCGGCGCGCGCCGCAGCGCCTTTGAGCCGGTCGATCTCTCCGGCGTGCTGCGCGGCGTCGGCGAGGCCTATGTCGCGTCGGCCGAGGAGTCGGGCCACACGCTCCGCCTGGAGATCGAGGATGGCATCGGCATGACCGGCGATCGCCAGCTGCTGAGCCTGCTGGCGTCGAACTTGATCGAGAACGCACTGCATCACACGCCATCGGGCACGACGATCCGGCTGGCCCTGCGACGGCTCGACGGCGGCCTCGCGATGCATGTCATCGACAACGGTCCCGGCATTCCCGCCGACGAGCGCGACAAGGTGCTGGACCGCTTCTACCGCCTCGACCGCAGCCGCTCGACGCCGGGCAGCGGGCTGGGGCTGGCGATGGTCAAGGCCATCGCCAACCTGCACGGCCTGTCGCTCGCGCTGGGTGATGCCGGGCCCGGTCTCGACGTCGCGCTCGCCCTGCAGCCCGGGCCGCCGGAGCATCCCGACGCCTGACGTGCGACGACCGGACCGGGGCCAGGGCAGTGGCGCAAGCGCGCCAGGGGCGATAGGGTGCCGGCCCATGTCGGCGGCAGATGCGGTCTCCACTGCCACGCGCCCGCGCTTCAGCGCGGTGGCGCTGGCGGTGGCGTTGCTGTCGCTGTGGGCGCAGATCCTGCAGCCCTTGACGCATCCGATGCTGCTGCGCGCGCTGCTCGATTCGGCGCCCGACGACTACACCATCGTCTGCACGAGCGACGGCCCGCAGCTCGTCTCGCGCGCGGCCATGCCGAACGACGCCAGCCACCACGAGTCGAACCCGCTGGCCTCGACCCAGCGGCCGATGGGCGATTGCTGCATGGGCGTGGCGACGCCCGCGCCGCTGCCCGGCCTCGCGATCCTCGCCCTGGCGCTGGTGCAAATCAGCGAGCCCGCGCCCTTCGTCCTTCCCACCGCCGACGCCGCGCCGCCATCGCTGGCGTGGCGACCCTCGCAACCACGCGGTCCACCGCTCTTCGCCTGACCTGATCGCCGTCCGCGCAGCGTGACCGCACAGGTCGCGTTCGCGTCCCGTCATCCGTCCGTCGAAGAGCCTCCCATGTCGTCGTTCCGTCATGCCGCGCGCGCCTGCGCGCTCGTTCTTGCGTTGCCACCCGCCACCGCCCTTGCGCACATGGTCGTCGAGCCCGCCGAAGCGCCGGCTGGCGACTATTTCAAGGCCGCCTTCCGCGTCACCCATGGCTGCCAGGGCACGCCCACGGTGTCCGTCACGATCCGCATTCCCGAGGGCGTGCTGGGCGCCAAGCCGCAGGTCAAGCCGGGCTGGACCATCGAGATCAAGACGCGGCCGGTCGATCCGCCGGTCGATCTCGGCCATGGCGTCGTGCTGCGCGAGACCGCGCGCGAGATCACCTGGCGCGGCGGCTCGCTGCCCAACGCCTATTTCGACGAGTTCGCGCTGACCATGCGCATGCCCGACAAGCCGGGCGCGACCCTGCTCTTCCCGTCGATCCAGACCTGCGAGAAGGGCTCCTACGAGTGGGTCGAGACGCCCAGGCCCGGCGAGCATGTGCACGCGCCGGCGCCGGCGGTGAAGCTGCGCGCGCACTGACGGAGCCACGCCATGCTTGGTCGTTTCGCGCTGGGCGCCTGCGCCCTGCTCGCGGCTGCGCCTGTCTCGGCACAGGCCCCGGTCGTCCTCGATCCGCTGCCCGTCACGGGCACACGCGGCTCACTCACTGCCCCGTCGGTCGACGACGCCAACCGCGAGATGCGTCGTATCCCCGGTGGTGTCGATCTCGTGCCGGCCGAGCGCTTTCGCGACACCTCGGCGCAAAGCGTCAAGGACGTGCTCGACTTTTCGCCCGGCGTCTTCGCGCAGCCGAAATACGGGCAGGAGGATTCGCGCCTGTCGATCCGCGGCTCCGGCCTGTCGCGCAACTTCCACCTGCGCGGCATCCGCATCCTGCTCGACGGCGTGCCGATCAACCTGGCCGACGGCGGCGGCGACTTCCACGAGATCGACCCGCTGGCGACGCGCTATGTCGAGGTCTATCGCGGCGCCAATGCCCTGCAATGGGGTGCCGCGAGCCTGGGCGGCGCGGTGAACTTCGTCTCGCCCACCGGCCGCGATTCGCCTGGGCTGCTGGCGCGGCTGAGCGCCGGCAGCTTCGCCACGCTGACGACCCAGCTCGCCTACGGCGGCGTCTCCGGGCCCATCGATTTCTGGGGCACCGGCACCATGGTGCGCAGCGACGGCTATCGCGCCCACACCGAGGAGATGTACAGCCGCTTCACCGGCAATGTCGGCTACCGCTTCGACGCGGCGGCCGAGACGCGCATGTATGTCGGCCTGAACTACGACAACAACGAGATCACCGGCGCACTGACACGCAACCAGGCCTACACGACGCCGCGCGCCGTCCCGGCGCCGAGCACCTTCACGCTCAACACCCATCGCGACGTCCACTCGCTGCGTGTCGCCAACCGCTCGAGCTTCCTGGTCGGCGACGACCAGGTCACCATCTCGGCCTACGTCAAGTACAAGGACCTGTTCCATCCGCTGACGTTCGGCGTGGTCGACAACAAGTCGCTCGACTGGGGCGGCACCGCGCAGTACCGCGGCGAGCGCCGGTTCGCGGGTTTCAAGGACGAGTTCACGGCCGGGCTGAACGTCTTCATCGGCCAGAACCGCAACCGGACCTACGTCAACAGCGGCGGCAACCGCGGCGCGCTGACCAACGACGTGATGGAGCGGTCACTCAACATCGACCTCTACGGCGAGAACCGCCTGTGGCTGCTGCCGAGCTTCGCAGTGATCCTCGGCACGCAGCTCAACTTCGCGCATCGCCGGCTCGACGACTTCTTCCCGGCCAACGGCAACGACAACGGCATGCGCGACTACTGGAGCATCAATCCCAAGATCGGCGCGCTGTGGGAGCCGACAAAGGCCCTGCAGGTCTTCGCCAACGTCTCGCGCGCTTCCGAGGCGCCGCCGTTCTCGGAGCTCAACCCCAGCGCCGCGCCCGGCTTCGCCAACCTGCCGCAGCAGAAATCCTGGACCGTCGAGGTCGGCACGCGCGGCAGGCTGTTCGATCGCATCGGCTTCGACGTCGCGCTCTACCGCTCCTGGGTCAGGGATGAGATCCAGCTGCTGACTCCGCCGGGCGGCGCCCCGGACAGCACCATCGCCTCGAACGTCGACCGCACGATCCATCAAGGTGTCGAGCTCGGCCTCGACACCAGGCTGCTGAAGGGAATCGCGGCCGACAGCGACACTTTCGACCTGCGGCTCGCCTACACCTACAGCAACTTCTACTTCGATCGCGACCGCACCTACGGCACCAACGCGATCCCCGGCGCGCCGGCCCATTACCTGCGCGCCGAGCTGCGCTACACGCACCCGCTGGGCTTCTACATCGCGCCCAACATCGAGTGGGTGCCGCAGGGATATTTCGTCGACAACGCCAACACGGCGGCACTCAAGACCGAGCCCTATGTGCTGTTCGGCCTGAAAGCGGGCGCCGAGCCCGTCAAGGGCGTGCGGTTGTTCCTCGACGCGCGCAACATCTTCAACAAGACCTATGTCTCGAGCGTCAGCGTGACGACGTCGGCCACGGCGGCATCGGCACTCTACAATCCCGGCATCGGCCGCGCCATCTTCGTCGGTGCGGAGTTGCGGCTTTGACCCCGTCGTCCTGAGCGGAGCGAAGGACCTCGCATCCTTCGCTGCCGCTCAGGATGACGACGAGCGCTACTTGCCCTCGCGCCACCAGGCGAAGCCGATGGCGAACAGGAACAGCCCCGCGATGGCGATCGCGGGCAGCAGCGGATAGCGGTCGACGCCGGTGACGGTGTAGCCGCCGTTGCGGCGGATGCCGACCCAGTCGGAACCGCCCATCGAGCGGCCGGGCGACACGGGGCGCACATCCGGGTCGGCGGTCTCGCTGAGCCAGATCATGCTGGCGCCCGAGGCCTCGACCAGCGGCTTGAGCTTCTCGGTCGTGGCGCGCACGTCGGCGAATTCCAGCGGGTCGGGATTACCCACCGCCGCCACGGCGTTCTTCTCGCCGTCGTCGAAGCGATAGACGCCCGGCTTGTCGACGCCGATGCCGGCGATGGCGCGGCCCGGCGCGACCGGGTTCAGCGTCAGCGTCTGCGTCTTGCCGTCGGGCCCGGTCATCGTCACCGGCCGGAAGCTGTCGGCCAGCGTCTGGCGCCTGAGCTCGATGCGCGCGCCCTGCACGGTGGCACGCAGCGCCTCCTCCTCGAGGTCGGGCTCCTTCATCAGCCAGTGGGCGATGCGGCGCACCAGCTCGGCCTGCGGTCCGCCGCCGTCGACGCCGCGGTTCCACAGCCACAGGTGATCCGACAGGATCTGCGCCACGCGGCCCTCGCCGGCGCGGTCCAGCACGATCAGCGGCCGGTTGTCGGCGCCGTTCATCAGCACCTGGCCGTGCTCGACCCGCGTGGCGACCTGGCGGAACCAGCGGCCCCAGCTCGGCTCCTCGCGCTGGGCATTGGGCTGGTCCATCGGCGCCGGCTTGCCCGCGCCGCTGAGATCGGCAGTGACCGGATGGCGGTCGCCCAGGGTGGTCATGGTCGGCTTGAAGCCGCGTTCGATCACCTCGCCCAGCGGCGCCGCCGGCAGCACCGCACCCAGCGGCGTGCGATGCAGGGTGCGCGGCGTGGCGTAGACCGGCCCGACCGAGACCAAGAGCGCGCCGCCGTTCTGCACATACTGCGCGATGTTGCGGAAGTACTCGCGCGTGATCAGGTTGCCGGTCTCGTAGCGGTCGAAGATGATCAGGTCGAACTCTTTGAGCTTGAGATCGAACAGCTCCTTCATCGGGAACTGGATCAGCGACAGCTCGCGGGTGGGCGTGAAATCGTCCTTCGACGGCGTGCGCAGGATGGTGAAGTGCACCACGTCGACGGCCGGGTCGCCCTTCAGCAGGTTGCGCCAGGCGCGCTCGCCCGGATAGGGCTCGCCCGACACCAGCAGCACGCGCAGGCGGTCGCGCACGCCGTTGACG
>CAYNOF010000829.1:0-2404 GCA_964398335.1 uncultured Rhizobiaceae bacterium | reverse complement strand
AGGTGAAGTACACCACCCCGGCGCTTTCATACACGGCGGCCACCGCGAGCACCAGGAAGTCGCCCTGGGTCAATGGCCGTTCCAGCTTCGCATCGGCGCTCAGGGGATTTTGGGGATCGAAGCTGTAGAGGTACAGATGGGTATTGCCGGTGCGCCAGCTCGACCACAGAAATTTGTCGCCTGACTTCAGAATGCGGAAATCATCGTTGACCGCCACCCATCCAGTAGGGTCGGATTCGGTCAACACCTTGCGCGATCTGCCGGAGTCGGTATCGATGAAATAGAGATCCAGCGTGTCCTGCCGTCGATTCAGCACCATGGCATAAGCGATGCCTTCGCGCACCCAGCCAAAGCGGGGGATATAAATGTCGGGGTCATTGCTCAGCGAAATCCACCGCGTCTTGCCGCCGGAAGCACTTACTACCCCAAGTTTTACGGCTGGATTGGGATCGCCGGCCTTGGGATATTTTTCCTGCTCCACCTCCGGATGGGTGGGCATCCAGTCGGTGATCGGATAAGTCGGCACCCTGGTTTCGTCCATCTGCAAGTAGACGATTTGCTTGCTTTCCGGCGACCAGAAATAGTTGCTGCGCACTTCCAGCTCTTCCGCGTACACCCAGTCCACCTCTCCGTTCAAGAGGTTCTCATCCTTGTCCTTGGTCAACTGTTTGGCATCTTTGCCTGAAACCGTCTGCACAAAGAGATTGTGCTTGCGCACAAAGGCCAGGAGGTTCCCATCAGGAGAAAACTTGGGGTCCTGACTGGGATCGGGCGCAGCCGTGAACTGCACCCCGGTCCCGGTGGCCAGGCTATAGAGCCAAAGCTGCCCACGCGAGTCGAATAACAGTTGCTTGGAATCCGGGGCCCAGAGATAGGCGGCCACATTGTAGCGAGTGAGCCGCTCTTTCTCGCGCTCGTCCGTGATCTTTTGCAGGGATGGCGAAAGCGTGGCCAGCTTGGCCTCAGTGACCAGAGACTGCTTGGCTCCGCTGGCGGCGTCCACATACCACAGCTCGCCGTGGGTCCCGGAATCATCGCGCTGCACGAAGGAAAAGCCCGCGTTGTCGGGCCGCCATTGGATGTTTTCCGGCCCCCGCCCGGTCACGCCGCCATCGGCAAAAATGTCCTCGATGGTCAGTTTCCCGGCGGATTGGGCCAGGGTAAAGGGGGTCAGGACCAAGGCCAGTGTGAGAGCGGTAAAGTGAAGCAGGAAAAAGCCCAAAGCCGGACGTTTCACGGGTAACTCCTGTCAAATTTCTACCGCCAAATGTAAAAGCACGGGCGGCCGGCCGCCGGGGGCGGCAGAAGCCGGTCCACCCACCAATTTCGCATGCTAGAATCAAATCTGACAATCCTTCTACGATGCTTCCGGAAATCCAAAATCTTATTGACCTGCAGAAAGCGGACCGTGAAATACGCCGCTTAAAAGACGAGATTGCCGCCTTACCCCGAAGGGTGGCGGCCATCGAAGAGAAACTTGCCGGCACGAAGGCCGCCCTGGAAAAAGCAAAGAACGCCGTCAAAGCCGATGAGGCCGCCCGCCGCAAGTTTGAAACCGCCATCCAGGACCTGCAAGGCAAAATCTCCAAATACCGCGATCAATCCCTGGCGGTAAAGACCAACGAACAATACAAAGCGCTATTGCAGGAAATCCAGTTTGCCGAACAGGAAATCCGCGGCCATGAGGACAAGATCCTGGAACTCATGGTCAACGCCGAGGCCCGCGAAAAAGAAGTGAAGGCCGCCGAGGCCGATCTGAAGGCGGAGACCGCGGAAATCGAGAAGGAAAAGGCCGAGGCCCGCAAGGTAACCGAAACCGATGAAGCGCAGCTGAAAGAATGGAACGCCCGCCGCGACCAGTTGCGCGCCGGGGTGAACTCCGACTTGCTGCAGCACTATGATCGTGTGGCCAAACATCGCGGCAGCGGTCTGGCGGAGGCCCGCGACCACAAATGCCTGGGCTGCCAGGTCATGTTCCGGCCGCAGACCTTCAATGAGATTCGCAGCAGCAGCCGTACTGTGATCTGCGACTCTTGCCAGCGCATTCTTTACTACGATCCCGCCCACGATACCGAAGTCGCGGCCGCGGCCGAGGCCACCCGGCAACGCCGGCGCGCCCATCCCAAGTTCGACGCCAGCCAGGCCTGGTATTACACCCCGGAGTACGGCGAGAGTGGGGAAGTATTTTTGCTCTTTACCAATTCCAAGGGTGGCTCCAGCCGCCAGATTTTCGACGCGGCCACCGGGCGCCATATCGGCGACGTGCTGCTGCGGGAAGGCGAATACCGGCTGGCTTTCCCCGAGGACCTCAAGCCTGACACCATCCGTCTGAATGGAAGCTGGAGCGACCAGGTCATGGAGGAGTGGGGAGGCGAGTTGCCCAGCGGCGTGCTGGACGCGCTGC
>CAYNOF010000828.1:0-2297 GCA_964398335.1 uncultured Rhizobiaceae bacterium | reverse complement strand
CGTCCGCCCCGAACCAGCGGAAGACGACGAGGCCCTCGGCCCGGTCGGTCATCGCGGAGCGGTCCGGCATGGTGGCGAGCATGAGCCTCCATTACCGGCTCATGCCGCTTCAGTCAATTGTTAACAATTTACCAGGTTGAGGCGCGACCTTAGTCGTCTTGACCGGTAGCCCGCCCCGTGGATACCTAGCCGAGTCCCGCGAAAGGCCCGCGTTTTTGGGATTTTGGCGCACAACAAGGCCTGCGTCGGACGCACGGTGACGTCATTCGGGCGCGCCGTGACGGTGGGAGGGGGTTCTGATGCCGCGGGACGGCTCCGACGACACGTTTCCCAAATTGCTGGCCCGCAACGCCCGCGAACGCGGCGCGCGCCCGGCCTATCGCGAGAAGGAATACGGCATCTGGCAGAGCCATAGCTGGGCCGACAGCAACGCCCAGGCGCGCGATCTCGCGGCCGGCCTGGCGGCCCTGGGCTTCCGGCGCGGCGACAAGCTGGTGATCGTCGGCGACAACCGGCCGAGGCTCTACTGGGCGATCGCCGCGACGCAGATGCTGGGCGGCATCCCGGTGCCGGTCTACCAGGACGCCGTGGCCAGCGAGATGGCCTATGTCGTCGACAACGCCGAGGCGCGCTTCGCGCTGGGCGAGGATCAGGAGCAGATCGACAAGCTGCTGGAGATCCGCGCCACCGTGCCGGCGCTGCAGACCATCATCTACGACGACCCGCGCGGGCTGCGCGACTACCCCGATCTCGTCTCCTATGCCGACACGCAGGCCAAGGGCCGCGCGCTGCAGCAGGAGAAGCCGGGCTTCCTCGATGCCGAGATCGCGCTGGGCAAGGGCGCCGATGCCTCGATCATGCTCTACACCTCGGGGACCACGGGCTGGCCCAAGGGCGTGGTGCTGACCTACGACAATCTGCGCATCACGGCGAAGAACGCCGCCGATTTCGACGGCCTGGTCGAGACCGACGAGCTGCTGAGCTACCTGCCGATGGCCTGGGTCGGCGACCACATCTTCAGCTACGCGCAGGGCCTCGTCGTCGGCCTCACGGTGAACTGCCCGGAATCGGCGGCCACCGTGATGACCGACCTGCGCGAGATCGGCCCGACCTATTACTTCGCGCCGCCGCGCATCCTCGAGAACCTGATCACCACGGTCATGATCCGCATGGAGGACGCGGGGCGGCTGAAGCGTTGGCTGTTCCGCTATTTCATGGATCTGTCGCAGCGTGTCGGCGGCGCGCTGCTCGACGGCAGGCCGGTGGGCATCGGCGAGCGCATCCTCTATCGCCTGGGCGAGATGCTGATCGTCGGGCCGCTGAAGAACACGCTGGGCCTGTCACGCGTGCGCGTGGCCTACACGGCGGGCGAGGCGGTGGGACCCGACATCTTCAATTTCTACCGCTCGCTCGGCATCAACATGAAGCAGCTCTACGGCCAGACCGAGGCCAGCGTCTTCGTGACCATGCATCCCAACGGCGACGTGCGGCTGGAGACCGTGGGCAAGCCGGCGCCCCAGGTCGAGATCAAGGTCGCCGACAGCGGCGAGATCCTGTTCCGCAGCCCCGGCGTGTTCCTGGAGTACTTCAAGAACCCGGCGGCGACGGCGGAGGCCAAGACGCCCGACGGCTGGGTGCATTCCGGCGACGCAGGCTATCTCGACGAGGCCGGCCACCTGCGCATCATCGATCGCGCCAGGGATGTCGGGAAGCTCTCCGACGGCACGCTGTTCGCGCCCAAGTTCATCGAGAACAAGCTGAAGTTCTTCCCGCACATCAACGAGGCGGTGGCCTTCGGCGATGGCCGCGCCTTCGTCTCGGCCTTCATCAACATCGACCTCGTCGCCGTGGGCAACTGGGCGGAGAAGCAGGACATCGCCTATGCCAGCTACCAGGAGCTGGCGAGCCATCCCAAGGTGCATGCGCTGATCGCGGGCCAGGTGGCGCAGGTCAATCGCGACCTCGCCGTCGATCCCCGGATGGCGGGCGCGCAGATCCGGCGCTTCCTGGTGCTGCCCAAGCTGCTCGACGCCGACGACGGCGAGCTCACGCGCACGCGCAAGGTCCGCCGCGGCTTCATCGCCGAGCGTTACGGCGCGCTGGTCAAGGCGCTCTACGACGGCTCGGGAACGGCGCATATCCGCACCGAGGTGACCTTCGAGGATGGCCGCAAGGGCATGGTCGAGGGCGACGTGGCGATCCTCGACGTGCCGGCGGCCGAGACGCTGCGCAAGGTGGGCTGAGGCGCATGGCGGGGGGACGCACCAGGAATTTCACCGAGGTCCTGCTCTCGGTCG
>CAYNOF010000827.1:0-3291 GCA_964398335.1 uncultured Rhizobiaceae bacterium | reverse complement strand
CACCATCGCGTTCAACCTGTCGGGCTCGGGCAAGACGATCACCCAGAGCGGCGCGCTGTCGGCCAACCTGCTCAGCATCTCGACCACCGACGGCGACGCGACGCTGACCAACAGCGGCAACGCGATCAACAACCTCGGCAGCGTCGGCATGGGCAGCGGCGCGCTGCAGCTCGTCGATGTCGGCGGCCTGACGGTGAGCGGCGCGGTCGCGGCCGGCGGCATCGGCCTCAGCACGTCGGGAGCGCTGGCGATCGACAACACGCTGAACGCCGGCACCGGCAGCGTGGCGCTGACCACGACGAGCAGCGGCGCGGGCATCTCCCAGAACAGCAGCGGCGTGATCACCGCGGGCACCTTGACGCTGACCACCACGAACGCCGACGCCACGCTCGACAGCGCCACCAATGCGATCACCAATCTGGGCGCGGTATCGCTGGGCACGGGTGCGCTCGTCCTGCTCGACGCGGGCGGGCTGACGGTCAGCGGCGCGGTGGCGGCCGGTGGCGGCATCACGCTCACGAGCTCGGGCGCGCTGGCGATCAACGGCACGTTGAACGCCGGCACGGTATCGCTGGGCACCACGGGCAGCGGCAATGCGATCAGCCAGACGGCGGCGATCAGCGCCGACACGCTGACGCTCTCGACCACCGATGCGAACGCGACGCTCGACGGCGCGACCAATGCCATCGCCACCCTGGACACGGTGTCGCTGGGCGCCGGTTCGTTCCGTCTCCTCAATGCGGGCGCGCTGGCGGTGGCGGGCAAGGGCATCGCGGCGCAGGGCGGCGTCGCCATCCGCGCCGGCGGCGCGATCACGCTGGGCGGCGGCATCGACAGCGGCTCGGCGCTCACCGCCCTGCAGGCGAGCGCGGGCGACGTCGTGCAGGGCAAGGGCACGATCGCGTCGGGCGCGCTGCTGGCGGTGGCCGACGCCGGCATGGTCGATCTGCGCAACCAGGGCAACGCCGTCAGCGGCGCCGTCGCCGGCGCGGCGGCGACCTCGTTCCTGTTCAGCAACAGCCTGGGCATCACGGTGCAGGCAGGCGGCGTCGCCCCCGGCGCGCTGATCGGCGCGCGCACGGGCATCACCGCGAACACCGCCGGCAACGCCGGCGGCTTCGTCGTCGACCTCGCGGCCTCGGGCGGCGACATCCTGGTCCAGGGCGCGGTGAGCTCGGACAAGGGCATGATCGTCTACCGGCGCACGGCGGCGAACACGACGGGCGCCATCACGCTCGCCGGCACCGCCGCCAACACGCTGGGCGACGCGCGGCTGCTGGTGATCGACCTCAGCGGTGCGACCGGCGCCGCGCTCTACGGCACGACGCCCGATACCGCCCTGGGCGGCGTCTTCACCACGCCGACGCCGGCCTCCGGCACGGCGGGCTACGCGCTGGGCGGCCTCACCGGCGGCACGGTCAGCCTGGGCGCCGGCTTCAGCGGCTCCACCAGCACGATCGATCTCGGCGGCATGAGCTCGACCTTCAGCGGTGGCTCGGCTGCGGCGCGCTTCGGGCTGCTGGGCGTCTACGGCAGCAACAACGCCGCGACCCTGCAGGGCACGGTGGGCAACATCGCGCCCGGCGACACGTCGGCCGCGCCGGCCAGCCGCAGCTTCAGCGGCGTGACGCAGGTCGGCGGCACGGGCGCTGCGCAGCTCGTGCGCGCCGACGCCAGCAACGCGCGCATGACGTTCAACGGCTGCCAGATCGGCGGCCTGCTGTGCGCCATTCCCCGCGACGTGGTGGGCACCGACTTCGTGGCCAGCCTGCGGATCGTCGACGTCTTCCAGCAGGGCGGGCCGGCCATCACCGGGTGGGAGGAGGAGCTCGACTTTGACAACCGCGCCGACAGCGAGCCGGCCGACGACAGGAAGAAGAAAGGCAAGGGCAGGGCCGGCCCGTTCGGCCTGCGGCCCTAGGCGCGCGTGGCCGTGGGGTTTCTTGCCTGCAACGTAAAAGTGTAGGACGATGCGGCCATTCGGGGGAGGCCAGGATGGCGACTCAGGCCAGTGCGTCCGGCGTCGAGATCGAGCGGGCCGTCGGCGGGCATGCCAACGCCGCGACGGTGAACAAGAAGATCACCGAGGTCTGGAGCGGCCTGCTCGCCGATCCCAAGTCGAAAGCCCAGGTCGCCGCGATGCTCGGCTGTCCCGCCGACGCGCTCGACCCGGACGAGCCGCCGTTCAAGGCGCAGAAGGGCCGCTCGGGCCTGACGGGCATGGAGATCCTGATCATCGCGGTGACCGCCTTTGCCGCCGGCGCGGCCAAAGGCGCCGGCTCCAAGATCGGCAAGAAGGTCGGCGAGAAGATCGGCGATGACATCGGCAAGGGCCTGGTCCGGCTGTGGGACAAGCTGATGCGCGGCCTGGTCAGCCCGCGCGGCAGCAAGACGCTGGGCGCGGCGAAGAAGTCGACGACCGCGACCAAGCCGGCCAGGCCGAAGAAATAGCCGACACGCAAGGGCGGGCGGACGACCATGCCTCTGCCGGTTCACGAAAGGGCGGCGCTGTCGCTGTGGCTTGTCGCGGCGCGTTGCCTCGATGCGGAATGCTGCTCCGACGAGACGGAGCGCGAGGTCGCCGCGCGCAACGCGGCGCGCGCCGAGCTCAACGGCAAGGCAAGCGGTGCGGAGGCGTTTGTCGCGACGATCGATGAACTGAAAGCCTATCTTCGCGCCAACGCCCAGTACCTGCGCAAGGTGCCGTCGGCCGGACCGGAGATCGCGCAGGCCCGGGCGCTGCTGAAGGCCGAGGCCAAGGCCGCCGCGGGCGATGGCGATGGTCCGGCCCTCGACCACGCCGGCCAGCCTGTCGCCACCGGCATCCTCCAGCTCGCCGGCCTGATCGAGACGCGCGTGCGCCGGGCGCTCGACGAGGCGCTGCCCGGTGCGGGCGCGGCGTGCTCGATCACGTATTTGACCACGCTGCTGCCGCCGGATGACGGCCGGTTCCGGGTCGACGGCAAGGCGTCCGTCGAGGTGTCGCCGCGCAGCGTCGATCTGTTCCTCAAGCGCGGCCAGCTCGGCGCGCGCGATCTGCTGCACCTCGCCTACACCCTGCACCATGAGCTGATCTGCCACGCCTTCCAGGGCGCCCTGTCGGATGGCGCGGGCGAGGACGCCGAGTCCGATTGCGACTGGTCGGAGGGCTGGATGGATACCGTCACGCGCGAGCAGGTGCTGGCGTGGCTGCCGCATGCGCCGGCCGACTGGCTGCCGCTGCGCGGGCAGGAGGCGGTCGCCAGCATCTGGGCGTTCCACGAGGCGCGCTACGAGCTGGAGGTGCTGGCC
>CAYNOF010000826.1:0-4943 GCA_964398335.1 uncultured Rhizobiaceae bacterium | reverse complement strand
TCCCGGCCGGCCCCGCCGTGACCACGCCTCGCCTGCGGGATTCCTATATCGTCGCCACCGATGGCGCGCACCTGCCGTTGCATGCCTGGCCGGCCAGGGACGGCAAGCCGCGCGCCGTGATCCTGGGCCTGCACGGCTTCGGCGACTATTCCAACGCCTTCGAGGATCCCGCCAAGCGCTGGGCCGAGGCCGGCATCACGACCTACGCCTACGACCAGCGCGGCTTCGGCGATGGTCCCAACCGTGGCCGCTGGCCGGCAACCGAAGCCCTGGTCGACGACGCGCGCACGTCGCTGAAGCTGATCGCTGCGCGCCACCCCGGCGTGCCGCTCTACCTCATGGGCGAGAGCATGGGCGGCGCGGTCGCGCTGGTGCTGCTGGGCGAATGGGCCCAGCACAAGAGCGAAGCGGTGCCATTGGCCGGCGCGATCCTGATCGGCCCGGCGGTGCGCTCGCGCGACACGGTGGGCGCGGTTGCCCGTGCCGGCGGCTGGTTCTTCGCGCACACCGTGCCGTGGCTGCCCACGGGGCCGACCTCGATCGACTTCCAGCCCTCCGACAACAAGGAGATGCTGCGGAAATACGCCAACGACCCCAAGGTGCTGCGCCAGTACCGGCTCGACATGGGCTGGGGGCTGTTCGACCTGATGGACCGCGCCAAGACCGCCGCGCCGCTGATCGACGTGCCATACCTGGTGCTCTACGGCGCCAGGGACCGCCTCGTGCCGGAAGGGCCGATGCGCGAGGCGATCGGGATCATGCCGGTGCGTCCCGACTCGCGCATCGCGGTGTATCCCAAGGGCTACCACATGCTGCTGCGCGACCTCGACGCGGCCAGGCCACAAGCCGACGTGCTGACCTGGATCGGCGACAAGACCGCGCGCCTGCCATCGGGTGCCGACACCGAGCGGCCGGACCTGCTGGCCGCCTGGGGTAACGCGCGACAGTAGCGGACTACAGCTCGCGCAGGCCTTCCGACGGATCGATGCGCGCGGCGCGGGCGCTGGCGATCGCGGCAGCGAGCAGCGCACAGAGCAGCGTCGTGCCGGCCGCCGCGGCGAGGTGCACCGGCAGCAGGCGCGACACGGCTTCGCCGGCGCCGACGCTGGAGGCGAAATAGCGGTCGAGCACGATCGCCGCGCCGGCCTGCGCCGCCCAGCCCAGCGCGATGCCGAGGCAGGCGACCAGCGCCGCCTGGGTGACGGGGAACAGCACCGTCGCACGGGCACGGAAGCCCAGCAGGCGCAGCAGCGCCAGGTCGCGCCGCTTGCGTTCCACCGCGCCCCACAGGCTGACGCCCAGCGACAGCAGGAAGCCCGCCGCGCCGATGCCGGCCACCAGCCAGAACAGCAGGCCGAGGTTGCGGTCGAGCGACTGGATCTGCTCGACCTCGGCGGCGCGCGTGTAGGTCTCGATGCGTAGCGCCAGCAGGCGGTCGCGCAGCACCGGGATGTCGTAGATCGTGCGGCCATAGAGGCGGAAGCCGGCATAGAGGCGCGGATCGGGGGGCCGTTGCGGGCCTTCGGCCTTGAAGTCCGGCACGGCGAAGCCCTCGCGGAACGATTCCGTGTCGGCGAGCGTCTGCAGCGGCAGGAAGACGGCCTCGCCGTTGAGCGCCGTATCAGGGAGGACGGCGATCACCTCGAGCGACAGCCGCACGTTCTCGGTGCGGCCGTCGATGGTGCGGCCGACCACGCCGTTGATGCGCTCGCCCGGCTTGACGTTGCCGATCTTGCGCGCGGCATCGGCGGTCAGCACGACCTGGCGGCCCGATGCCGGGATGGGGTGGCCGGCAAGCAGCGGATCGCCGGCCATCGTGGGGATCATCTCCGCCGGCAGCGGCGCACCGCCCTCGCGGAAGATGTCGATGGTGGCCGAGATCGAGCGCGTCTTGGGAATCAGGAAGGCGACGTCGGGCCAGCCGCCGACCTTCTCGAAGAACGCCGCGTCGAAGCGGCCGGCGCCGATCGGCACGATCTCGAGATTGCGCGGATCGCGCGTCATGCGGTCGGCCAGCGTCTGGACCACGCCGTAGCGCAGGCCGAAGAGGATCAGCAGCGGCGCCAGCACGGCGGCCAGCGCCAGCACCAGGCAGAGCGTCGAGCGCCATTCATGCGTGGCGTCGGCCAGCGCCAGCCCGAAGATGCGGCGCATGTCGCGCACGCGCCGGGGCCGCGCGCTCATGGGTCCACCTGGTCGAAGATCGAGCGCACCAGCGTCGTCTCACCCTCGGCGTGCCGCTCGATGCGCGGATGCAGGCGCGGCAGGCCGAGCTGCTTGATGCGCACCCAGTCGTGCGAGGCGACGATGACGGCGGCACCGTTCCGCGCCGCCTGCTCCAGCAGCAGCGCCATGACGGTATCGGCGGTCGCCGGGTCGACCGAGGCCGTGGGCTCGTCGGCGAGCACGAGGGCCGGGCCGTGCGCCAGGGCGCGCGCGATGGCGACGCGCTGGCGCTGGCCGACCGACAGGGCCGAGGGCTTCTTGCGCAGCTGGTCGGCGACGCCCAGGCGCTCGGCGAGAGTGTCGACCGTGCCGTCGTCGGGCAGGCCCAGCAGGCGGCGCGGCAGCGCGATGTTGTCGCGCACGCGCAGGAAGGCGAACAGGCCGCCGGTCTGCGGCACATAGCCGAGATGGCGCGCGCGCAAGGGCGCCAGCCGGTCGGTGCCGCCGCGCGCCCACAGCGCGGCGATGTCGCTGCGCAGCCTGGCCTGGGCGCTGAGTGCAAAGGCCTTCACCGAGTCGGGCCGCGAGGCCAGCGCGAGGATGTCGAGCAGGGTGCTCTTGCCGCTGCCGCTCTCGCCGCACAGCGCGAGGCAGCCGCCGCGCGGCACGTCGAGGGCGGGAACCGACAGCTCGAAGGTGGTGCCGGACGCGCTGCGCCGCTTGATCAGGTCGCGCAGCGCGAGGACCGATGCACCGGCAGCAACAGGCTGGTTCACGGCACCCTCGACCTCATGCCGAGGAGGCCGCGTAGCGGCCGTCTCGACGCATGGGCAACGGGCACCGCGTGTGGTGCCCACCCTTCGAGACGCGCCCTGCGGGCAAGGGTGAGGTCGTGGCTATGACTCACGGCAGGGTGTCGAGCGGAACCGGGTAGACCGCGTCGCCCGGCCGTCCGCCCGGGCCGCCGAGCTGGATCCACAGCGAGGCGTCGTTGTGGAAGCGCTGGTAGAGCTTGATCTTGGCCTCGAGGCGGTCGAGCAGGTCCTCCTGCTGCGCCACGCTCCAGCTCGACCACGTGTCCTGGTCGAGCCCCATCAGCTCCGAGCGGTAGGGCAGGTCGTCGAGGTACTCGCCCATCAGGCCGATCTCGGCCAGTCGCGCGGTGTCGCGCCGGCCGATGCGCGCCGGATCGCGGCTCATCGCGGCGGCGGCGCTGCGCAGCTCGTCGAAGAAGCCCTGCGGCCGGATCTGGTTGCGCCGTCCGGTGGCGATGACGCGCTTGAGCGTCTCCTGCAGGTCGGAGAGCTGGTCGCGCGTCAGCAGCAGGCGCACGTCGAAGACGGCGGAGGTCGGCGTCGTGGTGTCGCGATCGCCCACCCAGGCCTCGAACATCTTCGGCGCTTGGGTGCCCTGCTGCGTGCCGAGATAGGCCAGCGCCATGGCGTTGCCGATGATCTGGAAGTCGCGCTGGATGCGCGCGCCGGTGCCGGGGCGCTGCGCCGGCGGCGGGGGCGGCGGCGGCGCCTGGCCGGCGGCGAAGGCCTTCAGGAGCGTGGTGGCGCCCTCGGCCACGCCGTCGACGCCGCGGCCGAACTCGCCGATGTCGCCGGCGTCGATGCCGTAGTACAGCGCGCGCGGCAGGTTCTTGCCCTGCGTCAGGCTGGTGTATTGCTGCTCCGCCTGGCCGTGATCGGCGCGGCCGATCGGCGTCTTCAGATGCACGGCCATGATGTGGATCTTCTTGGTGTCGGCGAGGTCGCGGATGCGATCGATGTCGAGTCCGGTCGAGGAGGCCGGATCGTTGCTGCGCAAGCCGCCGGCGTCGGTAATCAGGATGACGATGCGGCCGTCGAACGGCGACCAGTCGATCTCGTCGATCGCCGCCTTCAGGCCGGCGATCGAGTCCTCGTCGAAGCTGTGGCTCGAGACCGTGGTCGCCTTCAGCTCCTTGAGCTTGGCCAGGAAGGTCGGCCCGTCCGGCGCATCCTTGGGCTGCACGAAGATCTTGGTCAGGTACTCCAGCCCCGGCGTGCGCTCGACGTTGTTGCGATAGGCCACCAGGCCGTAATTCGCCTTCAGCCCGGCGCGCTCGATCGAATCGTAGAACTTCTTCGCCGCCTCGCGCGCGCGGTCGAGGTAGGGGCCCATCGAGGTCGTGGTGTCGACGACGAAGACCACGCCCAGGCGGAAGTTCTTCAGCGAGTCGTACAGGTTCTTGCGCACCTTGGGCCGCAGCGGATCCTCGGCCTCGTCCTTGAGCGAGAGCGAGGCGACGCGCAGCATGCGCGCCTTGATGTTGTTCGACAGGTAGGTCTCGCCGGCCTCGAGGATCGGCAGCAGGTAGAACTGCTTGGTGATGTCGATGTGGGTCGAGGGCTCGATCGAGATCACCGGGAAGTCGGGCGGCAGCTGGCCGAGATCGACGATGCGCTGGCGCAGCGCCGCGGCCAGCTGGGCGCGCTGGTCGGATTCGAGCAGCTTCTGCAGCTCGGCCTTGTCCTTGAAGAAGAGCGTGCGCTCGCGGTTGGCGGGGTTGGTGAAGGCGAGCGTCAGGGTCTGCTTCCACGGCACCGTGTCGACCGCCTTCAGCCAGCCGGTGGTCTTGCCGTCGCTGCCCGGGCCGACCTCGAGCCATTCGCCCGCGGCGTCGCTCTTGCGGTCATAGACATAGAGCGCGCTCATCGGTGCCAGCGCCGTGCCCGGCGTGCCGCCGGGCTTGTCGTGCAGCCTGGCCTCGGGCCGCGTCAGCACGCGCTGGAAGAGGGTCTTCTTCTTCT
>CAYNOF010000825.1:0-5620 GCA_964398335.1 uncultured Rhizobiaceae bacterium | reverse complement strand
AGCGCAACGCGCTGGCCGACTACTTCACCCTGCACTGGCACGAGCGCTTCGCGGAGGTCCCGCCGGGCGCGCCGCTGCTGCTGGTCGCCAACGAATTCCTCGACGCCCTGCCGATCCGCCAGCTGGTGCGCCAACCCTGGGGCTGGGCCGAACGCATGGTCGGGCTGGCGCGCGGCAGCGACGAGTTCACCTTCGCCTCGGCTCCCGGCAAATCGCCGTTGGCCGCGCTGCTGTCCGACCCGGTGCGCGCGATCGATCGCTTCGGTGCGGTCGCCGAGCTGTCGCCGGCCGTCACCTCCCTGATATCCGATGTCGCGCGCCGCATCGTAGTCGACCGCGGCGCCGCGCTGTTCATCGATTACGGTTACGATTCAGGCACCAACGGCGACACCTTGCAGGCGCTGCGCGCACACAAGCCCAGCGGCGTGTTCGAGGCCATCGGCGAGGCCGATCTGACCGCCCATGTCGATTTCGCCGCCGTTCGCCGGGCCGCGCAGCAGGCCGGCGTCCTGACCGACGGCCCCTCGGCGCAGGGCGATTTCCTGCGCGACCTGGGCATCGAGACCCGTGCCGCGCTGCTGCGCCAGATGGCGACGCCGGCTCAAGCCGAGGCGATCGGCGTGGCGATGCGACGCTTGATCGACCCCGGTCAAATGGGCACCCTGTTTCGCGCGATCGCGTTGCGTGATCCGGCGCTGCCCCCGGCGGCCGGCTTCATGTGACCCGGCTCGCCGCCCCATCCGCGACGAACGGCGATTGCCCGTGCTGACGCTACCCAGTCTCGCCCGCCTGCCGCATGTCCGGCACGCCTTCTTCACGCGCGAAGGCGGCGTCAGCCAGGGCATCTATGCCTCGCTCAATTGCGGCTACGGCTCGACCGACGATCCCGCCAATGTCGCCGAGAACCGCGCCCGCGCCGCCGGCCGCCTGGGCCTGGCGCCGGAGCGATTGCTGACGGTGCACCAGATCCATTCGACGACGGTGCTGACGGTCGACGACAAGGCGCTGTGGACATCGCCCGGCGCGCCCAAAGCTGACGCCATGGTGACCGACAAGCCCGGCGTCGCGCTGGGCGTGCTGTCGGCGGATTGCGCGCCGGTGCTGATGGCCGATGCCTCGGCCGGCGTGATCGGTGCCGCCCATGCCGGCTGGAAAGGCGCGCTGGCCGGCGTCGTCGAGACGACCTTGGTGGCGATGGAAAAGTTGGGCGCACGGCGCGTGCGCGTGCACGCCGCCATCGGCCCCTGCATCGCGCGCGAGTCCTACGAGGTCGGCCCGGAGTTCCCCGCGCCGTTCATCGCCCAGGACGAGACCAACGCCGCGTTCTTCTCTGCCTCGCGCCGCGCCGGCCACTACATGTTCGACCTGCCCGGCTACCTGCTGCGTCGGCTCAGGCTGCTGGGCGTCGCCACCGTCGAGGACAGCGGCCACGATACGCTGGGCAACGAGCGGCAATTCTTCAGCTACCGCCGCAACACGCTGAAGGGCGTAAAGGACTACGGCCGCGGCCTGTCGGCGATCATGCTGGTCGACTGATCGCGATGCCGTACCTGGTGATCTTCGCCGTGCTCTGCGTCCTGGGCCTGCTGGTGACCTGTGTCGCGATCTAGCAGCCCGCTCTGGGTCGCCTTGGTCTGGTGCCTGCTGGCGTTGAGCGCCTGCGGTGATCTGCCCCGTCCGTTCCAGCCGGACGAGAAGGAAGACCAGGGCCAAGCCGGCGCCGATCCGCGCCGCCGCCCGCCGGTCGAGCAGGCGGAATTCGTCATCCTGCCGCCCAAGGGCGTCACCGACGCCATGGCCGAGCGCCTGCCGATCGCCATCGTGCTGGCGCTGCGCGAGCAGGGCATCGTCGCAACGACCAACGGCAACGGCGCGCCACGCACCATCGAGGTCACCGGCAAGCCGCAACAGGTGAAGGACGAGCTGCGCATCGCCTGGACGTGGACCGTGCGCGATGCCAAGGGCACGCTGATCGGCCGTCACGAGCAGATCGTCACCGCCCGGGCGGATGAGTGGCTCGATGGCGGCGATCGCCTGATCTCGCGCGTCGCCTCGCGCGGCGCCTACCACATCGCCGACATGATCGGCCGCGCCGACCCCGCCAATGCACCCGTCGGTGCACAGACCACGGTGCTGACGCCGACCGAGGTGCCGCCCGCCGGCGGCGCGCCGGGGCCCGTCACTCCGGCGTCCGCCGCGCCACCACCGCCTACGCCTGGCGGTGCGCCACCCGTCGCCACACCACCGCCCTCGGCGCCGGCGGCGGCGGCGAAATTCCCGCGGGTACGCGTGGCCACCGTCACCGGCGCGCCCGGCGATGGCAACCGCGCGCTGACCGCCGGCATGCGCCGCGCGCTGGGCGAAAGCGAGATCGTGCTGGTCGACGCGCCCGACGGCAACGCCCTGACGGTGATCGGCTCGGTCGAGATCAGCGCCCCCGCCGAGGGCAAGCAGCGCATCGTCATCCGCTGGGTGCTGAAGGGACCGGGCGGCGAGCAGCTCGGCGACCTCGAGCAGGCCAACATCATCAAGGCCGGTGCGCTCAACGGCGAATGGGGTGGCGTCGCGCACGTCATCGCCCTGGCAGCCAGCGAGGGCATCCTCGAACTGATCCGGCGCGCCGGCGGCGCCGCGCCGCGCTGATCAGGCCTGCGTGAGATAGCCCCAGGCGGCGCGGTTTACAGGTCGCGCAAAGCTGTTTATGGTGCCGGCCGCAAACGGGGATTTTCCTTTATTTGTAAGGCTTTGCGCGCCGCCAGAGCGCGCGGCGGGGATCGCGTCGATGAAGATTCTCACCGGCAACAGCAATCGGCCGCTGGCCGAGGCTATCGCCGCACGTCTCGATTTGCCGCTGGTCCGCGCCAACATGCGCCGCTTCGCCGACATGGAGGTCTTCGTCGAAATCCTCGAGAACGTGCGCGGCGAGGACATGTTCGTCATCCAGTCGACCTCGTATCCGACCAACGACCATCTGATGGAATTGTTGATCGCGATCGACGCACTGCGGCGCGCCTCGGCCCGACGAATCACCGCGGTGATGCCCTACTACGGCTACGCGCGACAGGACCGCAAATCGGGGCCACGCACGCCGATCTCGGCCAAGCTGGTGGCCAACCTGATCGTCGAGGCGGGCGCCAATCGCGTGCTAACCATGGAATTGCATGCCGGGCAGATCCAGGGCTTCTTCGACATCCCGCTCGACAACCTCTTTGCCGGCCCGATCTTCTCCGACGACATCCAGCGCCGCTTCAACGGCAAGAGCGAGCGGCTGATGATGGTGTCCCCCGACGTCGGCGGCGTGGTGCGCGCCCGCGCGCTGGCCAGCCGGGTCGACGCCGACCTCGCGATCATCGACAAGCGTCGCGAGCGCGCCGGCGTGTCCGAGGTGATGAACATCATCGGCGAGGTACAGGGCCGCATTTGCGTCCTGGTCGACGACATCGTCGATTCGGCCGGCACCTTGTGCAACGCCGCGGTGGCACTGAAGGAGGCCGGCGCCGAAGCCGTCTACGCCTACGTCACGCATGGCGTGCTGTCGGGCGGCGCAGTGGCGCGCGTCGCCGCCTCGCCGATCACCGAGATGGTGATCACCGACACCATCCAGGCGACCGAGGCAGTGAAGAGCTCGACCAACATCCGCCAGCTGCCGGTCGGGCCGCTGATGGCCGAGGCGATCCAGCGCATCTCCGACGAGCGGTCGGTCTCCAGCCTGTGGAACTGAATCCCTAACGGCGCTCACCCTGCCGTGCGGCGAATTGAGTCGCGGGGCTTGCGCGCGCGTGCCAGCCTGCCGGCATGGACGACTCGGCGCCCGGGGGAGCATCTGACGTGCCGCGCTGGCAGCGCTATCTGCCGTTCGCGGTGATCCTCGCCGGCGTCACTGCCTACTTCGCCTTCGGCCTGCACCACTATCTCTCGTTCGAGACCATGCGCACGCACCGCATGGAGCTGGTCGCCTGGGTCGACGAGCATCAGCTGCTGGCGATGGCGATCTTCTTCGTCGGCTATGTGCTGATCGTCGCCTTCTCGCTGCCGATCGGCGCGCTGGGCACGCTGCTGGGCGGCTTCCTGTTCGGCATCGTGCTGGGCACCGCGCTGTCGGTGACCGCCGCCACGCTCGGAGCCACCGTGGTGTTCCTCGCCGCGCGCGGCGCCTTCGCCGACGTGCTGCGACAGCGTGCCGGCGGCTGGTTCGCCCGCATGGAAGACGGACTCAATCGCCACTCCTTCGCCTACATGCTGTTCGTGCGCTTCGTGCCGGTCTTCCCGTTCTGGCTGCTCAACATCGTACCGGCGTTCTTCCGCGTCTCGACGCGCACCTTCGTGGTCACGACCTTCCTCGGCATCATCCCCGGCACAGCGGTCTACGCCAGCATCGGCGCCGGGCTCGACAAGGTCTTCGACCAGGGCCACTCACCCGACCTCGGCATGCTGCGCGACCCGCACCTCTATCTGCCGCTGCTGGCGCTGGCGGTGCTCTCACTGGCGCCGGTGGCGTGGGGCTGGCTGAGGAGCCGGCACGAGAAGGCGTGATGGCGCACGATTGCGACCTCTGCATCGTCGGCGGCGGCTCGGCCGGGCTGACGGTGGCCGCCGGCGCCGCGCAACTCGGGGCGCGCGTCGTGCTGATCGAGCGCGGCGAGATGGGCGGCGACTGCCTGAACTATGGCTGCGTGCCGTCCAAGGCGCTGATCGCCGCCGGCCACGCCGCGCAGGCGATGCGCGATGCCGGCCGCTTCGGCATCGTGCCGGTGGAGCCCACGGTCGATTTCGCCGCGACCATGGATCACGTGCGGGGCGTCATCGCCGCCATCGCGCCCAACGACTCCGTCGAGCGCTTCGAGAGACTCGGCGTGCGCGTGCTGCGCACCACCGCCCGCTTCGTGTCGCCCGACACCATCGACGCCGGCGGCGGGCGCATCCGCGCGCGCCGCTTCGTCATCGCCTCGGGCTCGCGGCCGACCGCGCCCCCGATCCCCGGCCTCGACTCGGTGCCCTACCTCACCAACGAGACGGTGTTCGCCAATCGCCAGCGGCCGGAACATCTCGCGATCATCGGCGGCGGGCCGATCGGCATGGAGATGGCGCAGGCCCACCGCCGGCTCGGCGCGCGCGTCACCGTGCTGGAGGCTGCGACCATCCTCGGCAAGGACGATCCCGAGCTGGCGGCGATCGTCACGGCGCGGCTCAAGGCCGAAGGCGTGGGGCTGCGCGACATGGCGAAGATCACGCGCGTATCGGGCACCGCCGGCGCCATCGCCATCGAGCTCGACGGCGGCGAGCGCATCGAGGCTTCGCATCTGCTGGTCGCCGCCGGGCGCGCGCCCAATATCGAGGATCTCGATCTCGACAAGGCCGGGGTCGCCTTCACAAAGCGCGGCATAACGGTCGACAAGGGCCTGCGCACCAGCAACCGCCGCGTCTACGCCATCGGCGACGTCAACGGCCTGCATCCCTTCACGCACATGGCGGGCTTCCACGGCTCGCTGGTGATCCGCAATGCGCTGTTCCGCCTGCCCGTGAACGTGCACGCCACCGCGCTGCCGTGGACGACCTACACCGATCCCGAGCTGGCACAGGTCGGTCTCACGGAGGCTCAGGCGCGCGAGCGGAACGGCGG
>CAYNOF010000824.1:0-5853 GCA_964398335.1 uncultured Rhizobiaceae bacterium | reverse complement strand
CGTCGACATCGCCCAGCGCGTCGGCGATCTGGCGCAGGATCTGGCGCAGCACCATGGCGCGTACCCGTGCATCGTAGTGCCGGCCGATGGTGTGGGCCCAGCGCTGGCCCACCGCCTCGCGCGGCAGCGCACTGAAGGCGGCGCCGATGCGGTCGGCCAGCAGACGCAGGCCTTCCTCACCCAAGGCGCGCTCGTAGGGGCGGATGTTGATGGCGTGTTCCTGGTCCTGCTCGATGCGGCCGATGACCCACTCGACCACGTCGCCGATATCGCGCGTCGAATGCTTCGCCCACAGGCCGGCGAGATCGTCCTCGGCCTCGTCGAAGGCCGCGGGCAGCGCGTCGCTGGCGCCGGCGAGCTCGAGGATCGCCGGCGCCATGGCGATGAAACGGCGCAGCAGCGTGATGGCGCGGCCAGGCAGGCTGGGGGCGACGTCGTCGACGATCACGCCGCGCAGCGAGACGATCTCGTGCTCGATCTCGCGTGCGCGCGCCTCGCCCATGCGGGTGCGGCGCGACAGATGGGAGAGCGCGATCAGCCGGCGTTCGATCTGCTCGGCCAGTTCCTCGGCGCCGGCTTCGGCGGCGATCGCCAGCGCCAGGCGCTCGCGGAAGGCTCGGTCGCGCTTGCCCTGCTCCATCAGGAGCGCGGCCAGCCGTTCGGCGCCCAACTTCTCGAGGTTGGTCAGCGTGACTGAGGTGGTGGAACGGCTCTTGCGTGGCGCCATGGGATTCGATTGTGCCATGTCGGCACAGCGGGACCGCTTGTCAACCGCATGGTAGGGTCGGGCGCATGGGCGAGCCCATCGAGATCGTGCTCAACGGCCAACGGCGACGCCTCGACGGCGTGTCGCCGGCCATGACGCTGCTCGACTGGCTGCGCGGGCCGGCGCGGCTCGGCGGCACCAAGGAAGGCTGCGCCGAAGGCGATTGCGGCGCCTGCACGGTGCTGGTCGATCGCCTGCCGGTGAATGCCTGCCTCGCTCTGGTCGGCCAGATGCACGGCCGCAGCATCCACACGGTCGAGGGCCTGCGCGGCGCCGACGGCACGCCGCATCCGGTGCAGCGCGCGCTGGCCGAAAGCGACGGCACGCAATGCGGCTTCTGCACGCCCGGCATCGTGATGAGCGCGGTGGCCTTCGCCTGCGGCGGCGAGCCGCCGACACCGGAGCTGATCCACGACGCGCTGGCCGGCAACCTCTGCCGCTGCACCGGCTACCGCCCGATCGTCGAGGCGCTGACACGCTGCGCGCAATCGCCCGAACCCTGGCCGGCCACGTCCGCCGCCCCCATCGATGCCGGCTCCCGCACCTTCGACGGTGCCACGGTGCTGCATGCACCGCGGACGCTCGCCGAGCTGCTGCGCCTGCGCGCCACCTATCCCGACGCCTGGCTGCTGGCCGGCGGCACCGACCTTGGCGTCAGGATCAGCCACGACCGCGAGGTGCCGTCGCGCATCATCCATGTCGCCGGCGTGCCCGAGCTCAACGCGCTGGTGGAGCACGCCGACCGTATCGAGATCGGCGCGGCCACGACCTACCGGCAATTCCTGCCGACCGTGGCAAGCCGTGTGAAGCCCTTCGCCGAGATGATCCGCCGCCTGGGCTCGCGGCAGATCCGGTCGATGGGCACCATGGGCGGCAATATCAGCACCGCCTCGCCGATCGGCGACACGCCGCCGGTGCTGCTGGCGCTGGGCGCGACGCTGCACCTGGCATCCGTCCGCGGCCACCGCGCCGTTGCGCTCGACGACTTCTTCCTCAGCTACCGCAAGACGGCGCTCGCGGCCGACGAGATCATCGTCGCCATCGACATGCCGTTGCCCGCCGCCGACGAGATCGTCCACGTCGACAAGGTCTCCAAGCGCCGCGACCAGGACATCTCCGCCGTGCTGGGCGCGTACCGGCTGCGCGTGGTCGACGGCGTCGTGCGCAGCGCGCGCCTGGCCTATGGCGGCATGGCCGCGACTCCGGCGCGGGCGCGGCACGCCGAGGCGGCGCTGGTCGATGCGTCGTGGACCGAGGCGACGGTCGAACGGGCCGCGTCGGCGCTGGCCGATGACTTCAAGCCGCTCGACGACTGGCGCGCCAGCGCCGGCTACCGGCTGATGGTCGCGGGCAACCTGCTGCGCCGGCTGTACCTGCGCTCGAGCGGCGTTGCCGTGGAGCTCGACGCGTTATGAAAAGCGGCGTGCACACCGCGCAGCGCCACGACAGCGCGCTGAAGCACACCACCGGCGAGGCGATCTATATCGACGACCAGCCCGAGCCTGATGGCATGCTGCACGCCGCGCTGGTGCTCAGCCCGGTGGCGCATGGCCGGCTGAAATCGGTCGATGTCGGCGCCGCACGCGCGATGGAGGGCGTGGTCGACATCGTGCTCGCCGCCGACGTGCCCGGCGCCAACGACATCGCGCCGATCATGAAGGGCGAGGCGATGTTCGCCGACGGGCTGGTCGAGTATGCCGGCCAGCCGGTCGCCGCCATCGTCGCGACCAGTCTCGACATCGCCCGCGCCGCGTCGCGCAAGGTGGTGCTGGATATCGAGGCGCTGCCGGCGATCCTCTCGGTCGACGAGGCGCTGGACAAGGGCGCGCTGCTCTATCCGCCCTCGACCATATCGCGCGGCGATGTCGCGGCGGCGATGGCGGGTGCGCCGCACCGGCTGAAGGCCGAGCTGCGCTGCGGCGGGCAGGAGCATTTCTACCTCGAAAGCCAGATCGCCATCGCCACGCCGACCGAGGACGGCGACCTCGTCGTGCAGTCCTCGACCCAGCATCCCACCGAGGTGCAGCACATCGTCAGCCGCGTGCTGGGCCTCGACTACAACCAGGTCACCGTGATGGTGCGCCGCATGGGTGGCGCCTTCGGCGGCAAGGAGAGCAATGCGTCGTGGATCGCCGCCGTCGCCGGCCTGCTGGCGCGGCGCACCAGGCGGCCGGGGAAATTGCGCCTGCCGCGCGGCGACGACATGGTGGCGACGGGCAAGCGGCACGGCTTCCTGTTCCGCTACGAGGTCGGCTTCGACGACGAGGGCCGCGTGCTGGCGCTCGATGCGCTGCTGGCGGCCAATGGCGGCCACTCGGTCGACCTGACGCCCGGCGTGCTGGCGCGGGCGCTGACGCATGTCGACAATGCGTATTGGATCCCGCACCTGCGTGCGGTCGGGCTTCCCTGCAAGACCAACACCGTGTCGAACACCGCGTTCCGTGGCTTCGGCGGACCGCAGGGCGTGTTGCCGATGGAGGACGCGATCCTGCGCATCGCGCGCGTGCTGGGCCGGACGCCGGAGCAGGTGCGTGCCGTGAACTTCTACGGCGAAGGCGCGAACGACGAGACGCCGTACGGCCAGACGGTCGAGGACAACCGCATCCGCGCCTGCATCGAGCAGGTGACGCGCGAGTCGGACTGGCAGGCGCGGCGGGCCGAGATCGACGCCTTCAACCGGCAGGGCGGGCCGCTGCGGCGCGGGCTGGGCATGTTCCCGCTGAAGTTCGGCATCTCCTTCAACGTGCCGAGCATGAACCAGGCCGGCGCGCTGGTGCATGTCTACAGCGACGGTTCGATCCGCCTGAACCATGGCGGCACCGAGATGGGGCAGGGCCTGTTCGTCAAGGTGGCGCAGGTCGTGGCCGAGGTCTTCCAGGTCGACCTCGACCGCATCCGCGTCACCGCGACGTCGACGGGCGAGGTGCCCAACACGTCGCCCACCGCCGCCTCGACCGGCTCCGACCTCAACGGCTGGGCGGCCTTCGAGGCGGCGAGCACGATCAAGGCGCGGCTCACGGCGTTCGCGGCGGCGCATTTCGAGGTGCCGGCCGAGTCGGTGACGTTTCGCGACAACCACGTGCATCTCGGCCCGCCCGGCGCCAACCGCGTCGTCGAGTTCGGCGAGCTGGCGCGGCTGGCGCATCTGGGCCGCATCTCGCTGTCGTCGACCGGCTTCTACCGCACGCCCCGGATCCACTGGGATCCGGTGGCGATGTAGGGCCGGCCGTTCTTCTACTTCTCCTTCGGCGCTGCGGTGGCCGAGGTGGCGATCGATACGCTGACCGGCGAGAGCCGCGTGCTGCGCGCCGACCTGGTGCAGGATTGCGGCCGTTCACTGAACCCGGCGATCGATCTCGGCCAGATCGAGGGCGCCTTCGTGCAGGGCATGGGCTGGCTGACCTGCGAGGAGCTGTGGTGGGACGGCGAGGGCCGGCTGCGCACCAAGGGGCCGTCGACCTACAAGATCCCCGGCAGCCGCGACGTGCCGCCGATCTTCAACACGCGCCTGCTGCAGAACGCGCCCTCCCGCGAGGACACGATCTTCCGCTCCAAGGCGGTGGGCGAGCCGCCGCTGATGCTGGCCACGGCGGTGTGGACCGCGCTGAAGGATGCCGTCGCCTCGGTCGCCGATCACAAGGTCGATGTCGATCTCGACGCGCCGGCGACGCCGGAGCGCATCCTGATGGCGGTGGAGCGCGTGCGGCGCGCTCGCGCGGCTCTGGCTTGAAACTTGCTGCGGAGCCGCGCGATGAAACCGTCAGCCGGTCCGTTCGATCAGCGTCTCGAGCAGCCGCTTGAGCTCGCTCGTCGCCGCATCGCCGTAGCTGCCGGCGATGTGCTCCTCCTGGCTCTGCACCAGCGGGTCGAGCCGGCGGGCCAGCGCCTTGCCGCGGTCGGAGCTGAAGATCAGCACCTTGCGCCGGTCCTGCGGGTCGGAGATGCGATAGACCAGCGCGTCGGCGGCCATGCGGTCGATGATCTTGGTCAGGGTCGGGTGGTTGAGCAGCACCGCGTCGGCCAGCTCGCCCATCGACTTGCCGTTGCCGTCGGCCAGCACCTTGAGGATGCGCCAGCGTTCGACCGGCACGCCCTCGACGCTCAGGCGCGCTTCGAGCTGCCGGTTGATCTCGCGATTGGCCTGGGCGAGCAGGTAAGCCAGGTGGCGGGAAATGGGAGGATTGGCGGCGGAGTCGGACAAGAGACGGGTCTCGATATCACGCAGGGCCCGTTTATATGGCCGGCAAATATTGAAGTTTCAATGATTAATCGGTGGGGTAAAACGTCGTCCGGAGGGTCATCGTCATGATGATGCGCCAGGATCCCTATGGTGCGTTGCGCACCCGACCGCCCGTGCCTGTTTTCTTTGCAGCCGACTCCGACATCGGCGGCGGCCTGCGTCGCCGCTCGCCGGCGAAGCTGCGGGTGGCGCATTTTCCGGCACTGTCCGGCCCGTCGGGGATCTGGGGCATCGCCTCGGTCAACAGCGCCATGCTGGCGGCGTCCGAGATCAACCGGCGCGGCGGCATCCTCGGCCGCGAGATCGAGCTCTCCGTCCACGACGCCGGCGGCGCCCCCGACGAGGTCGCGCGCGAGGCGGCGCAGCTGATCGACGACGACGATGCCGACGTCATCATGGGCTGCCACATCAGCGCGGTGCGCCTGGCGGTGCGCCGTGCGGTGGCCGGGCGCATCCCCTACATCTATACGCCGATCTACGAGGGCGGCGAGCGCATGCCCGGCGTGCTGGCGATCGGTGAGACGCCCTCGCGCCAGGCGCGGCCGGCGATCCACTGGCTGGCCGAACGCAAGAACGCACGGCGCTGGTACCTGATCGGCAGCGACTATGTCTGGCCCTGGCTGTCGCATCGCGCGGTCAAGCGCTACATCGCCGAGGCCGGCGGCGAGGTCGTCGGCGAGGATTTCGTCGCCCTGGGCGAGCACGATCACACGCCGCATTTCGAGCGCATCCGCCGCGCCCGGCCGGATGTCGTGTTCATCTCGCTGATCGGCGTCGACGGCATCGTCTTCAACCGCGCCTTCGGCGAGCACGGGCTGTCGCGCCACATGCTGCGGCTGGCCAATTG
>CAYNOF010000823.1:0-14245 GCA_964398335.1 uncultured Rhizobiaceae bacterium | reverse complement strand
GACACGATCCTCAGGCAGCGGCTCGACGAGGTGAGCAGCCTGCACGGGAAGGCGGCCGGCCGCGCCGCTGCGCAGGCCGAGGTCGTGCGTACGCGCTTCGACACGCAGCTCGCCGACGTGCTGGGCCGCGTGCCGGCGCTGAGCGAGGAGCGCCTGGCGCAGGAAGTGGCGCTGCTGGTCGGCAAGGCCGATGTGCGCGAGGAGCTCGACCGGCTGGCCGCGCATATCGCGCAGGCGCGCGACCTGCTGGCCGGGGCCGGGCGCAACCAGCCGGTGGGCCGCAAGTTCGATTTCCTCTGCCAGGAGTTCAACCGCGAGGCCAATACGCTGTGCTCGAAGTCGGCCGATATCGAGCTTACGCGCATCGGCATCGACCTGAAGAGCGCCATCGAGCAGATGCGCGAGCAGGTGCAGAATGTCGAGTGACGGCGCGGCCATCGCGCGCCGCGGCCTGATGCTGGTCCTGTCCTCGCCCTCGGGCGCCGGCAAGACGACGCTCTCGCGCATGCTGCTGGAGCAGGACAGCAACATCGAGCTGTCGATCTCGGCGACGACACGGCCGCGGCGGCCCAACGAACGCGATGGCGTCGACTACTACTTCATCGACAAGCAGCGTTTCCAGGCGATGGTCGCGCGCGAGGAACTGCTCGAATCGGCGCTGGTCTTCGACAACTACTACGGCACGCCGCGCGCGCCGGTGGAGAGCGCCCTGTCGGCCGGCCGCGACATGCTGTTCGACATCGACTGGCAAGGCACGCAGCAACTCGTCGAGCGCGCGCCCGAGGATCTCGTCAGCGTCTTCATCCTGCCGCCCTCGACCGACGACCTGGAGCGTCGCCTGATCTCACGCGCCCAGGATTCGCCCGACGTCGTGGCGCGGCGTATGGCCAAGGCGGCCGACGAGATGAGCCATTGGGCGGAATACGACTACGTCATCGTCAACCACGAAATCTCCGGCAGCCTGGCGCAATTGCGTGCCATCCTGCAGGCCGAGCGCCTCAAGCGCCGCCGCCAGATCGGGCTGTCGGACTTCGTCAGGGCGCTGCGGGCCGGGCGGTAACGTCTTTGGGACCGCCCTGGTGTCCCGCCGGCTCATGCGAAGAGGCCGGCGGTTCCCAGCACTATCGCGGCGAGCGCACCGTGCAGGGCGCGTTATCGACGTAGATCTGGGCTGCCGGGCCGGTCACCTCGGCGGTGACCTTGTCGCCACCGCGCACGCCGCGCAGCCATACCAGGACGTCGTCGACCGAGCGATCGCCGTTGCGGAAGCTGCAGGCCACCGCGGCGTCGAAGGGCTGGCCGGAATTGTTGGCGAGATTCATCTGCAGCACCCAGCGGCCCTGCGGGCCGATGTGCAGCGACGGGATCTCCAGTGCCACCAGCGGCACGCTCGAGCCGGGGCCGGAAACCTTGGGGACGCTGCCGATGACGCGGGTCCGGGCCTCGATCAGGCGCGGCTCGGCGGGGCCGCTGCCCGGCGGCGCACCGATCGTGCCGCGGCCCTGGGCGCGCGGATCGAAGGCGCGGTCCTCCGGCGGCACCGGCTTGTCGGCGGGCTGCCCGACATTGCCGGGATCGTAGACGCGGCCGGTCGCCGGATCGCGGAAGGTCTGCGGCTGGTCCGTCGCCGCGGGAGGCGGCGCGAGCGGCCGCGCATCACCGGGCTGCGGTGCGGCCGTGCCTGGAGGCGGCGGCAGCGGCTGCGCCGTCACCGGGCCGGCACCGGGCGGTGGTGCGAGAGGGCGCGGGGCGGCAGCGACCGGCGGCACGGGAACCGGAGCCGGCGCGGCGGCAGCGCCGCTGCCGACATCCGTCTCGATGCGGTCGTAACAGCCCAGGCGCTGGGCATTGTCGGTGATCTCCGAGCAGATCTTCAGGCGCCGCGCGAGCGCGTCGAGCAAGTCGCTGGAGCGGTCGGCGCCGCGTTGTGCAGCGGCACCTCCGGCGACCGCGAGGACGAACAGAGCACTGGCGGCGAAGGTAGGAAGACGAGCCATGCGGATCCCTGAAACGCCAGATCAGGCGCCATCGCTAGGTTAATGGGTGAAGGGCAGGATTATTGTCAGGTGCAAAGCACGTACGTTGATCCATATCAACATTGGACACGGCAACGGCGGAATTGTGGTCAAGCTGCGACCGTTTCTGGCCACAGGTGCTTGTCACGATAGATCACACGGCCGTCGAGCACGGTCATCAGCGTGCGGCCCTGTGTCGGGCGCTCGTCGAAGGCCGTGTTGCCGGTCTTGCTTTCGAACGTCTCGGGGTCGATCACCCAGGCGATGTCGGGATCGAACAGCACGAGATCGGCCGGCGCGCCTTTTTCCAGGCGGCCGCCAGGCAGCTTGAACAGCTTCGACGGCGTCGCGGTCAGGCGTTGCCAGATGCGCGGCAGGGTCATCTGGCCGTTGTGATAGAGCTCCAGCGCGATCGGCAGCAGGGTCTCCAGCCCGACCACGCCTGGCTCGGCCTGGGCGAAGGGCACGCGCTTGCTCTCGACGTCCTGCGGGCGGTGGTCGGAGACGATGCAGTCGATGGTGCCGTCGCGCACGCCCTCGACCACGGCGAGGCGATCGGCTTCGGCGCGCAGCGGCGGCACGACCTTGGCGAAGGTGCGGTAGTCGCCGACCGAGATCTCGTTGAGTGCGAAATAGTGCGGCGCCGTATCGCAGGTGACCTTCAGCCCGCGCGCCTTGGCGCGACGGATGATGTCGATGCCGTCGGCGGTCGAGATCTTGCTGGCGTGATAGCGGCCGCCCGTCATCTCGACCAGGCGCATGTCGCGCTCGAGCTGGATCGCCTCGGCCAGCCTGTGGCTGGAGCCCAGGCCCAGCCGCGTCGCCAGCTCACCGCTGTTCATCGCGCCGGTCGACAGCGTCGGCTCCTGCGGCACCTGCACGATCAGCGCGTCGAAGGTCTTGGCGTAGTACAGCGCGCGGCGCATGAGCTGGGCGCTGGCGATCGCCCTGTCGCCGTCGGTGAAGGCCACCGCGCCGGCCTCCGAGATCAGGCCGATCTCGGCGAGGTGCTCGCCCTTCAGGCCGAGCGTGAGCGCGCCATAGGCGTACATCTTGGCGAGCTTCACCTGGCGCGCGCGGCGCGCCACGAACTCGATCAGCGAGGCGTCGTCGAAGGGCGGCTCGGTGTCGGGCAGGATGCACATCGAGGTCACGCCGCCGGCCGCCGCTGCGCGGCCGGCCGTGTCGAAGGTCTCCTTGTGCTCCTCGCCCGGCTCGCCGGTATGCACGCGCAGATCGACGATGCCCGGCGCCAGGCAATGGCCCCGGCAATCGACCGTGGCGATGCCGTAGGGCGCGCCGCCGGAGAACAGGTTGGCGCCGTAGTCGAGGATCTTGCCGTCGCCGATCAGCACCGCGCCACGCTGGTCGGTATCGGCCGACGGGTCGATCAGGCGAGCGTTGATATAGGCGATCGGCCGCCCGTCGCTGCCGCCGGCCATCTCAGGCGGCCCCCGGCAGGGCGTTGCGTCGGCCGCCGATCAGGGCGTCGAGGCAGGCCATGCGCACCGCCACGCCCATCTCGACCTGCTCGTGGATCACGCTGCGCTGCAGATCGTCGGCCACCGCCGAGTCGATCTCGACGCCGCGGTTCATCGGCCCGGGATGCATGATCAGCGCGCCCGGCTTGGTCGCCTTCATCTTCTCCTCGTCGAGCCCGAAGAAACGGAAGAACTCGCTGACCGACGGCACGAAGGAGCCGCTCATGCGCTCGGTCTGCAGGCGAAGCATCATCACGATGTCGACGTCCTTCAGCCCGGTGCGCATGCTGTAATGGACCTCGACGCCTAGCCGGTCGATATCAGTAGGCATCAAGGTCGCCGGCCCGACGACGCGGACTTGCGCCCCCATGGTCTTCAGCAGGTGGATGTTGGAACGCGCGACGCGGCTGTGCAGGATGTCACCACAGATCGCCACCAGCAGGCCTTCGAGCTTGCCCTTGCGGCGGCGGATGGTGAGCGCGTCGAGCAGCGCCTGCGTGGGGTGCTCATGCTGGCCGTCGCCGCCGTTGATCACCGAACAGTTGACCTTCTGCGCCAGCAGGTTCACCGCGCCGGAGTCCTGGTGCCGCACGACCAGCGCGTCGGGCAGCATGGCGTTGAGCGTCATCGCGGTGTCGAGCAGGGTCTCGCCTTTCTTCACCGAGGAGGCGGCGACCTCCATGTTGATGACGTCGGCGCCCAGGCGCTTGGCGGCGACCTCGAAGGAGGTGCGCGTGCGCGTCGAGGCCTCGAAGAACAGGTTGATCACCGTGCGGCCGGCAAGGTTGTCGCGCCGCTTCACCAGGGACCGGTTGGTGTCGATGTAGGTCTCGGAAAGGTCGAGCAGGGCCGAGATCGAGGCGGCCGAAAGTCCCTCGATGCCCAGCAGGTCGCGCGGCATCGAGACAGAGAGGGAGCGTATTGTCATTAAAGCCGCACACTAAGCACCGCTTGGCGACAAGTTCAAGCGTGCGTCATGCGTAGCTGTGGAAGACCGGACAGCCCTGCCCTGCAGGGCGCGTCCCAAAGGGTGGCCGACAGACCCGGTTTGTTGGCCTGCCTCCGGCACGAGGGCGGTGGTCAGTTCTCCAGGAACGGATTGTCCTGGGCCCGTCCGCGCCGGCGGGGCGGGAAGCGCCCGGTGAGGTAGTCGACGATCAGACCGCGGTCGGCCTTGTGGCATCTTCGAAGCGTCCGAACCCCGGATCGAGGCTCACGCGCGACGCTTTCGACGCAGCAGGAGGGCCGATGTCACAAGGCCGACAGTGGATATCGCGATGACGATGGTGGCGATCACGTTGATTTGCGGGTTGAGGCCCAGGCGCACGCTGGAATAGACCGCCATGGGCAGTGTCTGCGACGCCGCGCCGGCGACGAACTGGGTCAGGATCAGGTCGTCGAGCGAGAGCGTGAAAGCCAGCAGCCAACCCGATACCAGAGCCGGGGCGATCAGCGGCAGGGTGATCGAGCGGAACACGGTGAGGGGCCGCGCGCCGAGGTCCATTGCCGCTTCCTCCAGCGAGCGGTCGAAATCCGCCAGCCGCGCCTGCACGACCACCGCGACATAGGCCAGCGAGAAGGTGATGTGGGCGATGGCGATGGTGGTGAAGCCGCGCTCGGGCCAGCCGACATAGCGTTCCAGGCCGACGAACATCAGCAGCATGGAGATGCCCATGATCACCTCGGGCATCACCAGGGGCGCGATCACCAGGGCGACGAACAGCGAGCGCCCGAGAAAGCGCGGGTGGCGGGCCAGCGCGATGCCGGCCATCGTGCCCAGCACGGTGGCGGCGCAGGCGTTGACGAAGGCTATGCGCAGCGACAGCAGCGCGGCGTCGATCATCGCCTCGTTGGCGAACAGCGCGCTCCACCATTTGGTCGAGAAGCCGCTCCACACCGTCACCAGCCGCGACTCGTTGAACGAATAGACGATCACCGAGGCGATCGGCAGGTAGAGGAAGGCGTAGCCGAAGGCCAGCGCCGTGAGCGGCAGGCGTCTCATCGCGTGTCGAGCTCGCGCGCGCGCACGCGCTGATACAGCGCGATCGGCGCCAGCAGGATCACCAGCATCACCACCGCCACGGCCGAGGCCAGCGGCCAGTCGCTGTTGGAGAAGAATTCGTCCCACAGCACCTTGCCGATCATCAGCGTCTCGGTCCCGCCCAGCAGGTCGGGGATCACGAACTCGCCCACCGCCGGGATGAACACCAGCAGGCAGCCGGCGACGACGCCGGGCAGCGATAGCGGGAGCGTGATGGCGAGGAAGGCGCGCCAGGGCTTCGCGCCGAGATCGGCCGCGGCCTCGAGCAGCGAACGGTCGAGCTTCTCCAGCGTGGCATAGAGCGGCAGAACCATGAACGGCAGGTAGGCGTAGACGATACCCAGATAGATCGCCCACTCGGTACCGAGGACCGAGCCGGGATCGCTGCTGATGCCGGTCGCGCGGATGACGGCGTTGACCAGACCGTTCTCCGACAGCAGCCCGCGCCAGGCGTAAACGCGGATCAGGAACGAGGTCCAGAACGGCAGGATCACCAGCATCAGCAGGATCGGCCGCCGCGATGGTGCGGCCATGGCGATGGCGTAGGCCATGGGATAGCCGATCAGCAGCGTCAGCACGGTCGAAATCGCCGCGATGCGCAGCGAGCTGAGATAGGCATCGATGTAGAGCGGATCCGACAGCAGGAAGGCGTAGTTGCGCGCCGTGCCGGTCATCACCACCGGCGGCGCGGCGTCGGGTGCGTTCTGTCCCAGGCTGATCGCGGCGACGATGACGAAGGGCATGAGGAAGAACAGCAGCAGCCACGCGAAGGGTGGCGCGACGATCGCCGTGCGGGCGAGCTTCGTCGAATCGGAGCGGCGGTTCGCCATCTCAGTCGTGCAGCACGATGGCATCGCGCGCGGCCCAGGCCAGCCAGACCCTCTCGCCGTGCCGGGGTTGCGCCTTGCCGTAGCGCGTGTCGATCGCGGCGCGCATCGTCAGGCCCGGCGCCATCTCGACATGACAGATCGAGCGGTCGCCGAGATAGGAGACCTCGCGCACCTCGCCCGGCGCGCAGTTCTCGACGTCGCCGGGCTTCTCGGATGACAGCAGGATGCGCTCCGGCCGGATCGCCACGCCGACCTGCTTTCGGCCGCCGATGTCAGCCGTCCGCTGGGTCACGATATCGATGCCAAGGGCGGAGCAGCGCACGATCTGTCCCGACGCCTCACCCTCCAGGATATTGGCGCCGCCGAAGAAGTCGGCGACGAAGCGGCTGTGCGGTTGCTCGTAGAGCGCCACCGGCGTGCCGAACTGGGCGATGCCGCCGCGGTCCATGACGGCGACGCTGGTCGCCATGGTCATCGCCTCGTCCTGGTCGTGGGTGACGATGACGAAGGCGATGCCCAGCCGCTGCTGCAGCTCGACCAGCTCCAGCCGCGTGCGCTCGCGCAGCTTGCGGTCGAGCGCCGCCATCGGCTCGTCGAGCAGCAGCAGCTTGGGCCGCTTGACGATCGCGCGGGCCAGCGCCACGCGCTGGCGCTGGCCGCCCGAAAGCTGGTCGGGTCGGCGCTTCGAGAGGTGCGCCATCTGCACCAGCTCCAGCGCCTCGCCGACGCGGCGGTCGATCTCGGCCCGCGCCACGCCCTCCTGCACCAGGCCGAAGCCGACATTGCGCGCCACGTTCATGTGCGGGAACAGGGCGTAGGACTGGAACATCATGTTCACCGGCCGCTCATAGGGCGGCAGGTCGGTGATGTCCTGACCCTCGACCATGATACGGCCTTCGTCGGGACGTTCGAAGCCGGCGATCAGGCGCAACAGCGTGGTCTTGCCGCAGCCCGACTCGCCCAGCAGCGCCAGGCGCTCGCCCTTGCCGATGTGGAACGACACGCCCGCGACGGCGGTGACGTCGCCGAAATTCTTCCGCAGCCCGACGACGCGCAGCGGGACCGGCGAGGTGGCGTCGTCCGTCACTTCCCGGTCTTGATCGTCGTCCAGGCGCGCGTGCGCAGGCGTGTATGGTCGGCGTCGCCGGCACTGATGGTGTAGAACTTCGCGCGCACCTCGCGCGGCGGGTAGATCAGCGGGCTTTCCGACACCGCCTTGTTCATCAAGGGCGGTGCCAGTCGGTTGGCGTTGGCGTAGCCCGTGAGGTTGCTCGATTCGGCGGCGACCTTGGGCTCCAGCATGTAGTCGAGCCAGCGATGGGCATTGTCGACGTTCTTGGCGCTCTTGGGAACCGCCAGCACGTCGAGCCAGAGCTGCGCGCCCTCGCGCGGAATGGCGTAGTCGATCACCTGCTTCTTGGCCGCCTTGGCGCCGCGGTCGCGCGCCTGCAGGATGTCGCCGGAATAGCCGAAGACGACGCAGACATCGCCGTTGGCCAGCGCGTCGATGATCTCGCCGGTGTGGATCTTGCGCACGTTGGGGCGGATCTTCATCACCGCGTCGCGCGCCTTGTCGAGATCGGCCGGCGCCTTGCTGTCGGGATCCAGCCCGAGATAGAGCAGCGCCGCCGGCAGCACGTCGGTCGGGCTGTCCATCAGCATCACGCCGCAATCCTTGAATTTCGCGATGATCTCGGGATCGAAGATCATGCGCAGGCTGTTGGTCGGCGCGTCGGGCAGGCGCTTTTTCACCGCCTCGACGTTGAAGCCCACGCCCGTCGTGCCCCACATCCACGGGATGCCGTGCTCGTTGTTGGGGTCGTACTTGGCGAGTGCCTTCATCACCTCGGGGTCGAGGTTGCCGTAGTTCTTCAGCTTCGCCTTGTCGAGCTTCTGGTAGAGGCCGGCGGCGAGCTGGCGGACGAAGAACGGCGAGGCGGTTGGCGTCACCACGTCGTAGCCGCCGCCGGCCTTCAGCTTGGCGTCGAGGATCTCGTTGCTGTCGTAGGTCGTATAGTTGACCTTGATGCCGGTGACCTGCTGGAAGTTCTTGGCCGCGTCTTCGGCGATGTAGTCGTTCCAGTTATAGACGTTGACGACGCGCTCCTGCGCCAGCGCCGGCACGACGGCCAGGGCAGCGGCGAGGATCAGCGAGGGCAGCGTATGACGCATCGGCATCTCCCGGCGATTTCGCCGCATCTTTCAGGCGCCCTGCCGTGGAAGGCAAGTGTTAAGCCACGGACCTCATGCTGAGGAGGCCGCAAGGCGGCCGTCTCGAAGCACGGGCACCGGACACCGAGCCGTGACCCGCCCTGCGAGACGCGCCCTGCGGGCGCTCTTCGGGATGAGATTCGAGGCTCAAACACCCAGATAGCGGTGCTGCAACTCGACGTCGGCGGCCAGCGCGGCCGACGTGCCGCTCCACACGACGCGGCCCTTCTCGACGATATGGTGATGGTCGGCCAGCGCCAGCAGCGCACCGACGTTCTTGTCGATCACCAGGATCGACTGGCCCTCGCGCTTGAGCCGGCCCAGCACGGTCCAGATTTCCTGCCGTACCAGCGGCGCCAGGCCCTCGGTGGCCTCGTCGAGGATCAGCAGGCGCGGGTTGGTCATCAGCGCGCGGCCGATCGCCAGCATCTGCTGCTCGCCGCCGGAGAGCTGGTTGCCCATGTTGCCCTGGCGTTCGCTCAGCCGCGGGAAGAACTCGAAGACGCGCTGCAGGGTCCAGGCCGGTGCGCCTGTCGCGCGCGCCGTGGCGACCAGGTTTTCGCGTACCGAGAGGTTGGGGAAGATCTGCCGGCCCTCCGGCACCAGCCCGAGCCCGAGCCGCGCGATGCGGTAGGAGGGCAGGCCGTGGATCGGCTTGCCGTCGAAGATCACGGCGCCGGCGCGCGGCGCCATCACGCCCATGATGCTGTGCACCGTGGTCGTCTTGCCCATGCCGTTGCGGCCCATCAGGGTGACGACCTCGCCGGCGCCTACCGTCAGCTCGACGCCGAACAGCACCTGGCTGTCGCCGTACGCCGCTTCCAGGCCCGTGACCTTCAGCATCACGCGGCTCCCACGGCGGAGGCTTCGCCGAGATAGGCCTGGCGCACCTCGGGGTTGGCGCGGATTTCCTGCGGCGTGCCCGTGGCGATGGCACGGCCGTAGACCAGCACGGTGATGCGGTCGGCCAGGGCGAAGACCGCGTCCATATCGTGCTCGACCAGCAGCAGGGTACGCTGGCCCTTCAGCGCGCGCAGCAGGTCCACCATGCGCGCCGATTCCTCCGCGCCCATGCCGGCCATCGGCTCGTCGAGCAGCAGCAGGCGCGGCTCGCTGGCCAGCGCCATCGCGACCTCGAGCTGGCGGCGCTCGCCATGCGAGAGATCGGCGGCGACGTGCCCGGCACGGGCTGCGAGGCCGACGCTGTCGAGCGCCTTCATTGCCGGCTCGCGCAAGGAGCGGTCGGCGCGCGCCGGCGCCCAGAAGCGGAAGGAGTGGCCCTGGCGCGCCTGCACCGCGAGTGCCACGTTGTCGAGCGCGCTGAATTCGCGCAGCACCGAGGTGATCTGGAAGGACCGCGCCAGCCCGCGATGCACGCGCGCCGGCGGCGGCAGGCGAGTGATGTCGTGGCCGTCGAAGACGACCTGGCCCGAGTCCGGGCGCAGGAAGCCCGAGAGCTGGGCGATCAGCGTGGTCTTGCCGGCGCCGTTGGGGCCGATCAGCGCGTGCATCTCGCCCTCGTGCACGGCGAGATCGAGGTGGTCGGTGGCGATGATGCCGCCGAAGCGCTTCACCAGCTGGCTGACGCGCAGCAGCGTCTCAGCCATGGCCGCCTCCGTCGCGCCCGCGGCCGAACAGGCTGTCGATGCCGCCGCGGGCGTAGAGCGCGACCAGGATCAGCAGCGGGCCGAAGACGATCTGCCAGTATTCGCCCCAGCCCTTGTGGCCGATGTCGATCAGCGGCTTCAGCGTCTCCTCGAGCACGAAGAAGGCGATGGTGCCGAAGACCGGCCCGGCCTGCGAGCCCATGCCGCCCAGCACGACGATCACGATCAGGTCGCCCGACTTCATCCACGACATCATGGCGGGCGAGACGTAGGAGTCGTGGTTGGCGAGCAGCAGGCCGGCAAGCCCGCCCACGGCGCCCGAGATCACGAAA
Organism: uncultured Rhizobiaceae bacterium; assembly: GCA_964398335.1. Lineage (GTDB taxonomy): Bacteria > Pseudomonadota > Alphaproteobacteria > Reyranellales > Reyranellaceae > JAFAZJ01. Next base: position 3,728 of record CAYNOF010000823.1, on the reverse strand, counting down.
GCGGCGAGGCGGTAGCGGAACACCGGGAAGCCCAGCGCCAGCATGCGCTGCTCGTTGGATTTCGCGCCGCGCAGCACCATGCCGAAGCGCGAGTTCACCACGCGCCACGAGCCGGCCAGCACCAGCAGCAGCAGCGCGTAGCACAGCCAGTAGAAGGTGGCGCGGTCGCGCAGCTCGAGGATCACGAAGCTGCTGCGACGGTTGATGTTGAGGCCGTCGTCGCCGCCATAGGCCTCCAGCCCGACGCCGACGTAGAAGATCAGCTGCGCGAAGGCGAGCGTGATCATGATGAAGTAAACGCCGCGTGTGCGCAGGCTGAGCGCGCCCACCGCCGCCGCCCAGGTGGCGCAGACCAGCAGGCCCAGCGGCCATTGCAGCCAGCCCGAGAACACGCCGTGATGCGCCATGATGCCCACGGCGTAGCCGCCGAGGCCGAAGAACACGGCATGGCCGAAGCTCACCATGCCGCCATAGCCCAGGATCAGGTTCAGGCTGATGGCGGCGATCGACCAGATCACCACGCGCGTGCCGACCGACAGCAGATAGCGCTGATCGAACGCGTCGGTCAGCAGCGGCAGCACCGCCAGCGCCAGGAGGGCGAGCGCCACCGCGATGCCGCGTGGCGTGCGCAGCGGGGCGAGCAGGCTGCTCACTGCCGCTGGCCGAACAGGCCGGTGGGCCGCCACACCAGAACGGCGGCCATCAGGATGTAGACCAGCATCTGCGACAGCGCCGGCGCGGCCGTGGTGGCGGCGGAGTTCGACATCACCTTCTTCAGGAGGTCGGGCAGGAAGGCGCGGCCGAAGATGTCGATCTGGCCGACCACCATGGCGGCGACGAAGGAGCCCTTGATCGAGCCGATGCCGCCGATGACGATGATGACGAAAGCCAGGATCAGAATGTCGTCGCCCATGCCGATCTTCAGCGGCTGGTTCATGCCCGACATCAGGCCGGCGATCGCCGCCAGCACGGCGCCCAGGCCGAAGACCAGCGAGAACAAGAGCTCGATGTTGACGCCCAGCGCCGCCACCATGCGGCGGTTGGAGGCGCCGGCGCGCACCAGCATGCCGGCCCGCGTGCGCGCCACCAGCCAGGCCAGAGCGATCGCCACCAGCCCGCCGACGACGATGATCGCCAGGCGATGGGCGGGGAATTGCACGCCGGGCAGGACCTCGACGACGTGCGCCAGCCATGACGGCATGGGCATGCGCTGGATGTTCGGGCCCCACAGCACGCGTACCAGCTCGTTGAAGAACAGGATCAGGCCGAAGGTCGCGAGCACGTGGTCGAGGTGGTCGCGGGCATAGAGGCGGCGGGCGATCACCATCTCGATCACCACGCCCAGCGCTAGCGCTGCCGGCAACGCCAGGATGGCGCCGAGCACGAAGCTGTCGGTCCAGCCCATGAAGGTCCAGGCGAAGTAGGCACCCATCATGTAGAGCGAGCCGTGCGCGAGGTTCACCAGGTCCATGATGCCGAACACCAGGGTCAATCCGGCGGCCAGCAGGAACATCAGCAGGCCGAGCTGGATGCCGTTGAGGATCTGGAGAAGGATGTAGTCCATCGACGATGAGCCGGGCTGGAAACGAAACGGGAGCGCCGTTGCGCGCTCCCGTCCGTCTTATGCAGGGTTGCCGATCACTTCATCGGGCACTTGTCGTGGTGCGGATCCTTCGCCGCGGTGACCGCGGTGGCGATGGTCTTCACCGTGACGTTGCCGTCCGAATCCTTCACCGCTTCCTGGATGTAGAAGTTCTGGATCGGGAAGTTGTTGTTGTTGAAGGCGAAGTCGCCGCGCACCGACTTGAAGTTGGCCTTCTTGATCGCCGCGCGCACCGCGTCCTTGTTGCTGAGGTCGCCCTTCAGCGCCTCGGCGGCCGAGGCGATCAGCATGATCGCGTCATAGCTCTGCGCGCCGTAATAGGACGGGTAGACGCCGTACTTCTTGCGGAAGTCCGCGACATAGCGCTTGTTCTGCTCGTTGGGCAGGTCGTTGACCCATTCCTGGGCGCCCAGCGTGCCGAGCGCGAGGTCCTTCTGGATCGGCAGGGTGATGGCGTCGATGCTGAACACCTGGTACAGCGGCACGGTCTTGTTGACGCCGGATTGCACCCATTCCTTGACGAACTGCACGCCGTGCGCGCCGGGGTAGAAGATGAAGATGCCGCCCGGCTTGGCCGCGCCGATCTTGGCCATCTCGGCCGAGAAGTCGAGCTGGTCCGGCCACTTGGTGAGATCCTCGCCGACGATCTGGCCCTTGAAGGTGCGCTTGACGCCCGCGAGCATGTCCTTGCCGGCGGCGTAGTTGCCGGCCATCAGGTACAGGCTCTTCACGCCCTTGGTGTTGAGGTAGTCGCCCATCGCCATCGGCGTCTGGTCGTTGTTCCACGAGGTCGAGAAGAAGTTCTTGTTGCACTGCTCGCCGGCGATCTGCGAGGGGCCGGCATTGGCGCTGATCAGGATCGTGTCGGCGTCGTCGACCACGGTCTTCAGCGAGGCCAGGAGCACGTTGGACCAGATATAGCCGGTGACGAAGTTCACCTTGTCCTGCGCCGTGAGCTTCTCGGACTTCGCCTTGCCGACATCGGGCTTGAACTGGTCGTCCTCGTAGATGATCTCGACCGGCTTGCCGGCGATCTTGCCGCCGAGATGCTGCAGGGCGAGGTCGGCGGAGCGGCGCATGTCCTCGCCGATCGCCGCCTGCGGGCCGGAGAAGGTCGAGATGAAGCCGATCTTGATCGTGCTCTGCGCCATGGCGGGCGCGGCGAGCAGCGACAGCGCGGCGGCGCCGACGGCCAGTCTGGTCAACATGCCGGAATCTCCCTCGTGAATTCCACACCCGATCCTGCCTCGACGGGGCAGGTTTTCGTGGCGCTATAGAAGCCGAATTATCCAGTCGCCACAACGTTTCATTCGACGGCGAAGCGCGTTTTGACGCTGCTCGGGCGCGCCGTCATGCGTTGGTGCCACGCCTCGATCGCTGGTATCCCCACCAATAGCGCGCGGCCCTCCGGCGCCAGCCGCAGCAGGGTCAGCATCGGGTAGGCATGCAGGTCGGCGAGGCTGGGTTCCGCGCCGGCGATGAACGGCCGTTGATCGGACAGTCTGGCGAGTTCCTGCAGCGCCTTGCGCACGACCGGGATCGCGGCGGCGATCTTCGCCTCATCGGAGCTGCCGCCGCGCGCCGGCACCCTTACGCGTTCGACAAAGATGTCCCAGACGCCGGCACGATAGAGGTAGCTGTCGCAGATGCCGATCGCCTGCGCCATCACCGCGCGGCCGGCGGGCGTGGCCGGCTGCAGGGCGGGGCCCTCGAACGCCTCGTCGACATAACGGCAGATCGCGGCGGTCTCGTAGAGGCGCAATTCACCGTGCTCGAAGGCGGGAATCTTGCCGAAGGGGTGCCGCTGCAGATGCGCCGCGGGCGGCCCGCCGGCGGCGAAGACATCGACCTCGTCGAAGCGATAGTCGATGCCTTTCTCGGCCAGGGTGAGGCGGGCGGTGCGGGTGGAGACGCTGGAGGCGGCGCCGAACAGGACGGGCAGGGTCAGGGGTGTTCGCTTAGCAGGTTTCCGTGGTTTGATCGCGCCATGAGCACACCTTACGACAGCCCTGTGTCGCCCGCCGGCATCCGTGCGCGCTTCGTCGACAACGTCAACGGCCTCAGCCTGCACGTGCTCGAAGCCGGCTTCGAGACGCCGGGCCGGCCCTGCGTGCTGCTGCTGCAC
>CAYNOF010000822.1:0-13122 GCA_964398335.1 uncultured Rhizobiaceae bacterium | reverse complement strand
CTACCGCATCGGTCGACGAGGAGGTCGAGAAGCTGCTCTACGAGTTGCTGCGCGAGCGGCTGCCGAATACGACCATCGTGTCGATCGGCCATCGTCCGTCGCTCAGGCAATGGCACGAGAACGTGCTGGCCCTCCGCCGCGACGAGGAAGGCGGCAAGGGCCAGTTCGTGCCGGCTTAGCCGCCCCGATCAGCCCCAGGGGCCGCGCTGGCGCGGCTGCGGCGTGCCCCAGGGCGAGGCCGCCGCGGCGCGGGCCGGCGCGTAGGCACCCGACACCGCGCCGCGGCTCTGCGCCATCGCCTCCAGGCGCGCGATGCGGTCCTCCATCGCGGGGTGCGTGGAGAACAGGCTGCGCAGGCCGCCGCCGGAGAGCGGGTTGGCGATGTACATGTGCGCCGTCGCCGGGTTGTGCTCGGCCGGATAGTTCGGCACGCCGCCGCGCACGGCGTTCTCGATGCGCGCCAGGGCCGAGGCGAGCCACAGCGGGTTGCCGCAGATCTCCGCGCCCAGGCGATCGGCCTCGTACTCGCGGCTGCGGCTGATGCCCATCTGCACCAGGGTGGCACCCAGCGGCGCCAGGATCATCAGCGCCAGCGCCGCGAGCGGGTTGGGGCGATCCTCGGAGCGGCCGCCGAACATGCCGGTGAACATGAACAGGCTGCCCAGCATGCCGATGGCGCCGGAGATCGTCGCGGCGATCGACATGGTCAGCATGTCGCGATGCTTCACGTGCGCCAGCTCGTGCGCCATCACGCCGGCGATCTCCTCGCGGCTCAGCCGGTTGAGCAGGCCGGTGGTCGCCGCCACCGCGGCGTTCTGCGGGTTGCGGCCGGTGGCGAAGGCGTTGGGCTGCTCGCTGTCGATGATGTAGACGCGCGGCATCGGCAGCCCGGCGCGCTGGGCGAGCTGGGCGATGATGCCGTGGAATTCCGGCGCGTCGTGGGCTGAGACCTCGCGCGCGCCGCTCATCGACAGGACCATCTTGTCGCTGAACCAGTAGGCAAAGAAGTTCATGCCCGCGGCCATCACCAGGGCGATGATCATGCCCTGCTGTCCGCCCAGCACACGACCGACGACCAGGAACAGCGCGGTCAGCGCCGCCAGCAACAGGCCGGTCCGAAACCAGTTCATTCATCCCTCCAAGGCGCGCGCCGATCAGCCGTCGCGCGACGCAAGACAAATAAGAAACCTGACACCGTGATCAAGGACTTGCCCCTGCGTCGCGCGGGGCCATATTTCTGCTTCATGAGCTCTTCGGAGGAAGCCAAGCCGGCCGCGACACCGTTCGCGGAGCATCGCGTCGAGACCGCGAAGCCGAAACCCGCGGCTGCTTCCGGGGATAGCGCGAAGAAATCGTCAGTGGCTACCCCAGCCAAGATTCCCGAGATCGGTGGGCCACCGGGACCCGAGCCGACGCGTTACGGTGACTGGCAATTCAACGGGAAGGTTACTGACTTCTAGTCGTCAGTGATGTCGCTGCTGCAGGAATCGCCGGCAATTTGCTGATTCCGGCATGGAAAGCCGCGCGCTCACGCGGGTGTGACCTAAATATCACAGAAACGCCCAATTTGGGCCTAGCACCGGCCATCCGCGGCCCCTATCTCAGGCTCGTATCTCCCCCGAACGTGGTTCCCCCAAGCCACGTTCTAGCCTCGCAAGAGGCTTTTGGCCGTCGTTCCAACTCCCCCCGGAACGGCGGCCTTCTTTTTTCTCCTCGCCTCATGCTGAGGAGGCCGCATAGCGGCCGTCTCGAAGCATGGGCAACAACACCGAGCAGATTGCCCACCCTTCGAGACGCGCCTTTCGGCGCTCCTCAGGGTGAGGCCGAGGTCAGCCCTGAAGCATGCGCTTCAGCAGCTCGACATCCTCGTTGATCGTGTTGTCGCTGCCGCGCAACTCCTCGATCTTCCGCACCGCGTGCATCACCGTGGTGTGGTCGCGGTTGCCGAACTTGCGGCCGATCGAGGGAAGGCTCGCCTGGGTCAGGTGCTTGGCGAGATACATCGCCACCTGACGCGGCCGCGCGACGGAGCGGGACCGGCGCGGCGAGTGCATCTCCGCGACCTTGATGTTGTAGTGCTGCGAAACGCGCAGCTGGATCTCCTCGATCGTCACCCGCCGATCGGCGGCGCGCAGCACGTCGTGCAGCACTTCCTGCGCCGTCTCCAGCGTGGTGTCGCGGCCGACCAGGGTGGCGTGCGCGACGACGCGGTTCAGGGCGCCTTCGAGCTCGCGCACATTGGTGGCGATCTTGTGCGCCAGGAACTCCAGCACGCGCTCGGGGATGCGCACGCCGGCCTGCTCGACCTTGCTCTGCAGGATGCCCAGGCGCAGCTCGTAGGTCGTGGCGTGGATGTCGGCGACCAGGCCGTGCGACAGGCGCGAACGCACGCGGTCCTCGAGGCCTTCGAGCTCGCTGGGCGACTTGTCGGACGACAGCACGATCTGGCGGTTCTGGTCGACCAGCGCGTTGAAGGTATGGAAGAACTCTTCCTGGCTGGTGTCCTTGCCGCAGATGAACTGGACGTCGTCGATCATCAGCACGTCGACGCCGCGGAACTGCTCCTTGAAGCCCTGCGTGTTCTTGGTGCGCAGCGCCTGGATGAAGCGGTTCACGAAGGTCTCGGCCGAGAGGTAGAGCACGCGGCGCTGCGGATCGCGGCCGCGCACGGCGTGCCAGATCGCATGCATCAGGTGCGTCTTGCCCAGGCCCACACCGCCATAGAGGAACAGCGGGTTGAAGGTCGGCGCGTCGGTCTCCGCCACGCGCCGCGCGGCGGCGTAGGCGAACTCGTTGGGCTTGCCGACGACGAAGCTGTCGAAGGAGAAGCGCGGGTCGGGCTGGCCGACCAGATCGTCGTAGACACGCTCCGCCGGTCGCGACACCGGCGGGCCGGTGCGCGGCATCGGCAGCACGGCAGGATGACCGTTGGTCATCGCCGGCAGCGGGCCCGGTTCGACCGAGGGGGCGTCGGCCAGTTCCGGTCCCTTGCGCCCGGCCGAAGCGGCGGGCTGCACGATAATCTCAACGACGCGCACGTCCGGGTTCTCTTTGGTCCACAGCGCCTGGATGCGGTCGAGGTAATGACCGACGACCCAATCGCGCATGAACCGCGTCGGCGTGGCCAGCCTGAGCCGGCCCTCGCGCACTTCACTGAGCCGCAACGGCTCGAGCCATGTCTTGTAGGCCTTTTCGCTTACATCCTGCTGCAGGCGCTCCTGCACCCGTGTCCATTGCGCATCAAACGTCCCCCTGGAACGGTCGACCATGCTTATCCCCGTCACTTGGCCGTTTTCCGGCATATCTTCGTTTCCCTGTTGACTACGGAACTACGCTACTCGACCTATCCGTGTAATCTACTGTCCTCCCTCATCTCTGGCGCCATGGCAATCCATCGTGCTTCCACCCGGCGACGCTGCCGCGCCGCCCCGAGGGATCGAGGGGCCCTTCGAAGCCATTGGCGACGTTGAAGCTGCTGGCGTAGCCGGCGGCGGTCATCACCGCGGCGGCCGCGGCCGAGCGCGCACCGCTGCGGCAGATCATCAGCAGCGGCGCATCGTGCCGGCCGCCGACGCGCTGATCGAGCTTGCTGGCGAAATCCGCATCGACCTTCATCGCCGGGAAGGCCTGCCACTCGATCTCGACCAGGTCCTTGCCGACCGACGAGAGATCGGGGAAGCCGACGAAGTTCCACTCGGCCGCGGTGCGCACATCGACGAGGATCGCGTCAGGCAGCTCGCTCAGCATCCGCCACGCCGTCTGCGGCGTGACATCGCCCGCGTAGCCTGTGGCGGGTGCGATGCCGTAACGGCTTGCGAGATCCTTCGCGTCGGCCATCCGCTCCCACCTGCTCCGTCTTGATCTGCGTGGGAAGCGGCATCACGGATCGGAGGCGTCTCTCGAAAGGTGGGACATTCGTGCGTGCGATCGACACGGTGGAACTCAACTCCGTGACGATGCGTCGGCCCGACTGTCCTCCAGTCTTCGACTTGCGCTTGTTGTCTCGACGGTGTTCCGTCGACCGATCCGCTAGGCCATACCCCACGCATCGCCTGCGAACGAGATCGACACTAGCGACGGCATCCGCGCGCCGCAATGATTCGCGACAGCGTCTTTACGGATTTTTTTCGACGCGACGCGCGGTGCTCGTGGTTGACATCGGCGCCTTCGCGGAGTTGCCCGACTCGATTCGAGTCAGACGATCGGTGTGGGCTCCAACATCTTGCGCGCGTCCATCACGCGACGACAAATTGAGCGATCCAGCGTTGCATCCACACCACGAACAGGGCGGAAGTGGATGATGTGTGGATAGACGCGCGTTGCAAGATTACGCGCCGCCAAAAAGAAAACGCCGCTTCGTGAAGCGGCGTCGTGTCTCGGATGAGGCGGGTGCACCTCACTCAGGCAGAGGCACCGACCGCCTTCACGCGCGCGGCGAGACGCGAGGTCTTGCGCGACACGGTGTTGCGATGGAGCACGCCCTTCGACGCACCGCGCGCGAGCTCGCTCTCGGCGACGCGCATCGCCGCCTCGGCCGCCGCCTTGTCGCCGCTGGCGATCGCTTCCTCGACCTTGCGCACGAAGGTGCGGATGCGCGCCTTGCGCGAGGTGTTGACGGCCGTGCGGCGCTCGGTCTGGCGGGCGCGCTTCTCGGCGGACTTGTGATTGGCCATGCTCGTTCCATCCGGCGGGCGAGGCCCGCATGCAATCTGGGTCGTTTGACGAAAGCGCGGCTTATAACGATGGCCCCTGCAGGCGTCAAGGGACCGCGAGAAAGCCCCGAAACGCCTGATTCCAGGGGCTTTTTGCCTTCCCCCTCCGGGGGGAAGGCACGCCTTGAGGCTAGCGGTGCTTCCAGGCGGCTTTGCGCTTCTCGGCGAAGGCTGCCATGCCCTCGCTGCGGTCGGTGAAGGCAAAAGTGGCATGGAAGGTGCGACGCTCGAAACGCACGCCCTCGGCCAGCGTGGTCTCGAAGGCACGGTTCACCGATTCCTTCGCCACCATGGTCGCGGGCAGCGACATCGCGGCAATCTTCTCCGCTGTCTTGATGGCGTCGGCCATCAGTTCGGCGAGCGGGACAACTCTGCTCACCAGGCCGCAGCGCTCGGCTTCGGCGGCATCCATCATGCGGCCGGTGAGCACCATGTCCATCGCCTTGGACTTGCCGACGAAGCGCGGCAGGCGCTGCGTGCCGCCGGCGCCGGGGATGGTGCCGAGCGTGATCTCGGGCTGGCCGAACTTCGCGTTGTCGGCGGCGATGATGAAGTCGCACATCATCGCCATCTCGCAGCCGCCGCCCAGCGCGTAGCCCGCGACCGCCGCGACGATCGGCTTGCGCACCTGGCTCACCTTCTCCCAGCCGACGGTGATGAAGTCCTTCATGAAGACGTCCTGGTAGGACTGGTCCTTCATCTCCTTGATGTCGGCGCCGGCGGCGAAGGCCTTGTCGCTGCCCGTCAGCACCATGCAGCCGATATCCGGGTCGGCCTCGAAGGCATCGAGCGCCTGGCCCAGCTCCTTGACGAGGGCGGCGCACAAGGCGTTGAGCGCCTGCGGCCTATTCAGTCGAATGATGCCGACGCGTCCCCGGGTCTCGGTCGTGATGTTCTCGTAGGTGGCCACGCGTCCCTCCGTGTCGAAGTGGTATTGAATTGAATACAACTAGCGCTGGCAGCGCGCGCAATAGAACGTCGAGCGGCCGGATTGCACGATGCGTTTCACCTGATGTCCGCAATCCGGTGTCGGGCAGGTCGCGCCTTCCTTGTCGTAGACCGAGAAGCGCGTCTGGAAATAGCCCAGCTCGCCGTCGGGCTGCATGTGATCGCGCAAGGTCGAGCCGCCATCGTGGATCGAGCGCTCGAGCACGTCCTTGATCGCCGCCATCAGCCTGGCGGCGCGGTCTTCCCTGACCGTGTGGGCCGAGCGTCGTGGCGAGATGCCGGCGTGGTACAGCGCCTCGCAGGCATAGATATTGCCGACGCCGACCAGGACGCGCTGGTCGAGCAGCGCCGCCTTGATCGGCGTGCGCTTGCCCTTCAGCCGCGCCGCCAGCGCCACGCCGTCGAACGCCTCGTCGAGCGGCTCGGGGCCCAGCCCGGCGAACAGCTTGTGGTCCTCGACCTCGTCGTCGGCGATCAGCAGCACCAGGCCGAAGCGGCGCGCGTCGTTGAACCGGATCTGCCACCCGTCATCGGTCTCGAACACGACATGATCATGCGTGTCGAAGGGCTTGGCGTTGGCCTCCCTCGACGGCACCAGCACCATGCGGCCCGACATGCCGAGGTGCACGACAAGGGTCTCGTCGCCCTCCAGCCGCCACAGCATGTACTTGGCGCGCCGTTCCAGGCGGCGCACGCGGCGGCCCTCGACGCGCTCGGCGAACCTGGCCGGCATCGGCACGCGCAGATCGCGGCGGCGCTGGATCAGCCTGGCGATGCGCCGTCCCTCCAGGCGCGGGGCCAGTCCGCGCATCACGGTTTCGACTTCGGGCAATTCAGGCATGGCGGCTGCGAAAGACGACAGATCGGGGGAGGGGATGCTATAGGGCTGCCCGCCATAGCACACTCCCACCCGATGCGCCGCACGCTCACGCCGATCTTCCTGCTCGCTGTCGGCGCGTTGTGGCTGGGCGCGGCGCTGGCGCTCGCCGGCCGGTTCGTGGTCGAGGTCGAGCTCTACAGCCACTTCCAGCCGCCGCTGCTGGCCGCCTGCGCGGCGCTGGCGCTCGCCTGCTTCCTCCGCCGCCAGTGGCCGATCGGCCTGGTCTCGCTGCTGCTGGCGCTGGGTCTGGGCTGGAGCACGGCACCTTATCTTCTGCCGCCGTCGGCCCTGCCGCCGGAGTCCGGCCCGCAGCCGCTGCGCATCCTGTGGAGCAACCTGCAGAACTGGACGACCTCGAGCGAGGCGCTCGAGGCGGTGCTTGATGACGCGCAGGCCGATATCGTGATGCTGACGGAGCTGTCGGCCAAGCACGTCAAAGCCGTCGAACGGGCCCGCGCGCGCTGGCCGTACCAGACTCCTTTCCCGAAGGGCTCGGCCTTCGAGCTGCTGCTGCTCAGCCGCTGGGAGATCAGGGATCTGCGGGTCGATCAGCCCTACGGCGATCGCTTCCCGATCTTCGACGCGCTGATCTGCCCGGGCGGGATGAACGGCTGGGGCGAGGCCTGTGTCGCCGTCGTCGCGCTGCACGCGGTACGGCCGGCCTTGCCCGGCGGCTTCATCGGCGTGATGCCGACCCAGCGCGACGCCATGCTCGAGGTGGCGACGGCGGCGGTGCGCCGGCGGATCGCCGAGAACCACCGCGTCGTGCTGATGGGCGACTTCAACACCACGCCGTGGTCGGCGAGCTTCCGCCGCGTGCTCGACGACAGCGGCCTGCTCGACAGCGCCACGCAGCCGTCCGAGCGGCCGCATTGGACGCGGCCGACCTGGTTCTCGCGCTGGCCGGGGCTGGGCCTGCCGATCGACCATGTCCTGCTGTCGCCGACCTGGCGCATCCACGAGCGCCGCCTGGGGCCGTTCTTCGGCTCCGATCATCGCCCGGTCGTGATCGAGCTCAGCCCAATCGGCCGCAACGGGTGAGGGGTGGCCGCCATGGCGGCCCGCCCGGTGGCGGTCTATATCCAAGGCATGAGTGGGGAGCCCGACCCGTCCGGCACGGCGCCGTTCGGCCTGCGCGACGTGCCTGTCGCGGAGAAGGCCGGTATGGTGCGTCAGGTCTTCGACAGCGTGGCGCGGCGCTACGACCTGATGAACGATCTGATGTCGTTCGGCGTCCACCGCCTGTGGAAGGACACCCTGGTCGACCGGCTGGCGCCGCGCGCCGGCATGCGCTTCATCGATGTCGCCGGCGGCACGGGCGATGTCGCCTTCCGCATCGCCCGCCGGCTGGGCGAGGCCACCGACATCACCGTCTGCGACATCAACGCCACCATGCTGGGCGTCGGCCGCGATCGCGCCATCGACCGCAACCTGCTGCACGGGCTTGCCTGGGTGACCGGCGACGCCGAGGCGCTGCCGTTCCCGGATCGCAGCTTCGACGCCTATACGATCGCCTTCGGCCTGCGCAATGTGACGCGCATGGAGCAGGCCTTGCGCGAGGCGCGCCGCGTGCTGCGGCCCGGCGGGCGCTTCCTCTGCCTGGAGTTCAGCCGGGTCAGCCTGCCGGCGCTGGCGGCGATCTACGAGCGCTATTCGGCGACCATGCTGCCGACCATCGGCGGCCTCGTCGCCGGCGATCGCGAGTCCTATCGCTACCTGCACGAAAGCATCCAGCGCCACCCGCCGCAGCGCGAGCTGGCGGCGATGATGGAGCGTGCCGGGCTGGCGCAGGTCGGCTGGCGCGACCTGTCGGGTGGTATCGTGGCGCTGCACGGCGGCTGGCGCGTGTGAGCGGGCGCTGAATGATCCGACCGCTGCGCCATTCGCTGCGCCTGGCGCGCCTGGCCTTCACGCTGGCGCGGCATGACGCGCTGTTTCCGCTCGAGGTCGTGGGCGTGGTGCCCAGCGTCGTGGCGATCGCACGCCTGGTGCGCCGCCGCGGCGATCAGCGCCGGCCCGGCGAGCGCCTGGCCGCGGCACTGTCGGAGATGGGGCCGAGCTTCATCAAGTTCGGCCAGGCGCTGTCGACGCGCGCCGATCTGCTGAGCGAGCAGGTCGCGCTCGATCTCGGCCGGCTGGCCGACCACCTGCCGCCGTTCTCCGGCGCCGAGGCGCGGCGCACGATCGAGCTCGAGCTCGGCAAGCCGATCGGCGAGCTGTTCGCGACCTTCGACGACGAGCCGATCGCCGCCGCCTCGATCGCGCAGGTGCATTACGCCGAGACCATCTCGGGCGACAAGGTCGCGGTGAAGGTGCTGCGGCCGGGCATCGAGGTGGCCTTCGCGCGCGATCTCGACCTCTTCTACTGGCTGGCCGAGCTGGTCGAGGTGGCGCGTCCGCAATTCCGGCGCCTGAAGCCGGCCGAGACGGTGCGCGCCTTCGCCGAGGTCACGCGCACCGAGATGGATCTGCGCATGGAGGCGGCGGCGGCGCAGGAGCTGGGCGAGAATTTCGCCGACGATCCGGGCTATCGCACGCCGCGCATCTACTGGGACCTCTCGGCACAGCGCGTGCTGACCATGGAGCGCATCGACGGCATCCCGATCGGCGAGCGCGAGCGGCTGATCGCCGCCGGCCACGACGTCACCGCGGTGCTGAAGAAATCGGCCGAGGCGTTCTTCTACCAGGTGTTCCGCGACGGCTTCTTCCATGCCGACATGCACGGCGGCAACGCCTTCGTCGACCGCCAGGGCTGCATCGTGCCGGTCGATTTCGGCATCATGGGCCGCGTCGATGCCGACACGCGCGGCTATCTCGCCGAGCTGCTGATCGCCTTCCTGCGCCGCGACTACCGCGCCGTGGCCGAGGTGCAGTTCCGCGCCGGCTTCGTGCCGCTCGACCAGTCGGTCGAGCTCTTCGCCCAGGCCTGCCGCTCGATCGGCGAGCCGATCTTCGGCAAGCCGTCCAACGAGATCTCGATCGGCCGCCTGCTGGCGCAGCTGCTGCGCGTCACCGAGCGCTTCGAGATGGCGGCGCAGCCGCAATTGCTGCTGCTGCAGAAGACCATGCTGATGGCCGAGGGCATGGGCACCAAGCTCAACCCCACGGTCAATATCTGGGAGCTGGCGGGGCCGCTGATCGAGGGCTGGATGCGCCGCCATTTCGGGCCCCGCGCGCGGCTCGAGCGCGCCGTCGAGGAGACGCTGGAGGGGGTGCGCCGTGTGCCGCGGCTGGTGCAGAGCCTCGAGCAGCTGGCCGAGCGCGAGCGCCGGCGCGGCGAGAGCGAGCTGCTGCGCCAGCGCACCGCCGCCTCGCGCTGGAGCAGCCTGCGCCCGACCTGGAGCGGCGTGATCGCGGCGCTGGCGCTGCTCGCGGCGGCCCTGGCGTGGTGGCGCTGAGCGGTCGATCCATTCTGGACCGTTCATCGATTCCGGTCGGTGCGGTGACGCTGTATCTTCTGCTCATGAGTTCAGCGTCATTCAGTCGGTGCCTTCCGGCCGGCTTGTCTGTTGGAGTGTTGATCCCCGTTTCTCCGTCTTCTGATTTGTCTCCCCTAAACGACCTCCGCCCGTCGGCTCTGCTGGCGGGCGTTTTTTTCCCGGGGGACGGTCGAAATGCTGTACCGGCCACAGGCTTCGTGCATATTCCGTTGAGCAGCGAGCTGGCGTCGGGATGGGAGTGATGGACCGCATGCGCGTTCTCGTCGTCGACGACGAGCCCGATATTGTCCGCGAGCTGGCGGTGCTGCTGCGCCGCCGCGGCTTCGCGGTCAATACGGCCGAGTCCGTTTCCGGGGCGCGCCAGGCGCTGGCCGACGGTCCGCTGCCGCACGCCATCGTGTCGGACGTCCGCATGCTCGACGGCAGCGGCCTGGAGCTGCTCGACGACGACATGGGCGAGACGCCGCCCGGCATCATCTATGTCAGCGGCCACCTCGACGGCGCCGAGGCCAAGGCCGTGGTCAAGCGCGGCGCGCTCGCCGTGCTGCCCAAGCCGGTCGATACCCGCCGCCTGGTGGGCCTGCTGCGCGAGCATGGCACCCGCACCCGGCGCTGATTTTCCGTCCTCCGCCTCCAGCGCGCGCTAGAATGGGCGGCGGAGGATCCGCCCATGGAACTGATACCGCTGGGTCCCGGCTTCGGCGTCGAGGTGCGGGGCGTCAACCTGATCGACGTGGCGTCCAACGGCGATGCCTACGACGCCGTCCGCGCGGCGTTCGAGGAGCACTCGGTGCTGCTGTTCCGCAACCAGCGGATCAGTGACGACGTGCAGGTCGCCTATTCGCGCGCCTTCGGGCCGCTCGAGCTGTCCAAGGTCGGCTCGCTGGGCTACGGCTCGTTCTACGGCGTGCTGCGCAACTTCGATGCCGAGGGCAGGATCGTGCCCGACGACCACAAGGAGGCGCTGCGCGCCCGCGCCAACCAGCTCTGGCACACCGACAGCTCGTTCAAGCGCTCGCCGGCGCTCGCCTCGGTGCTGTCGGCGCGCACCATCCCCAACCGCGGCGGCGAGACCCAGTTCACTTCGACCCGGCTGGCCTGGGAGCGCCTGCCGCCGGCCCGGCAGGCGAAGCTGCGGGATCTCGTGGCCTGGCACAGCTACGCCACGTCGCGCGACCAGATCTCGCCCAAGCTGATGTCGCAGGCCGAGCGCGATGCGCTGCCGCCGGTCGACTGGCGCCTGACCTGGCGCAACCCGGTCAACGGCCGCACCTCGCTCTACATCGCCTCGCATGCCGGCTCGATCCAGGGCATGGGCGACAACGAGGCCAAGGCGCTGCTCGGCGAGCTGATCGAGGACGCCACGCGCGAGGAGTACACCTACCTGCACAGCTGGCAGCCGGGCGACGTGGTGATGTGGGACAACCGCGCCACCATGCATCGCGGTCGCCCGTGGCCCGGCGACCAGATTCGCCACATGGTGCGCACGACGATCTCGGCGACCGACAGGGACGGCGTGCCGCACGTCCTGCCCATGGCGGCGTAATGCGCTTTCGTCTGCACGCTACCGTACGATGACGCGGGCCCTGTAGCCCTTGCAGATCGCCAATTCCCTCCTTAATCAGGGTGGAATTGGTCTGGCGGTGACCTGAGCGGAGGGCCTCGGCGACCCATGCTGACCGGCAAGCGCATCCTGCTGATCCTGAGCGGCGGCATCGCCGCCTTCAAATGCCATGACCTGATCCGCCGCCTGCGCGCGCGCGGCGCTTCGGTGCGCTGTGTCATGACGCCGGCGGCGACGAAGTTCGTCACCGCGCTGTCGCTGCAGGCGCTCAGTGAAGACAAGGTCTACAGCGACCTGTTCTCGCTCACCGACGAGAGCGAGATGGGCCACATCGAGCTGTCGCGCGAGGCCGACCTGCTGGTCGTGGCGCCGGCCAGCGCCAATATCCTGGCGCGCATGGCCCAGGGCCTGGCCGACGACCTGGCCACCACGGTGCTGCTGGCCACCGACAAGGCGGTGCTGGTGGCGCCGGCGATGAACGTGCGCATGTGGCTGCATCCGGCGACCCAGGCCAATGTCGAGACCTTGCGCGCGCGCGGCGTGGCGTTCATCGGTCCCAACGAGGGCGCGATGGCCTGCAACGAATACGGCCCGGGCCGCATGTCCGAGCCGCTGGAGATCGTCGCCGCCATCGAGGCCTATTTCATGGGCCGCCTGCCGGCCGCCGCCGAGCCGCCGACGCTGATCGCCGGGCCGTCGGTGATCCGCATGGCGCCCGAGACCATGGGCGGCGCCATCGCCCATCGGCCGCTGCTCGGCCGGCGCGCCATCGTCACCTCGGGGCCGACGCGCGAGGCGATCGACCCGGTGCGCTATATCTCCAACCATTCCTCCGGCAAGCAGGGCCATGCCATCGCCGGTGCCCTGGCGGCGCTGGGCGCCGAGGTCACGCTGGTCAGCGGCCCGGTCAGCGTCGCCGATCCTGACGGAGTGAAGATCGTGCGGGTCGAATCGGCCGACGACATGCTGGCTGCCTGCCGCGCCGCCCTGCCGGCCGACATCGCGGTCTGCGCCGCCGCCGTCGCCGACTGGAAGGTGCGCAACGCGGCCCACGGCAAGCTGAAGAAGGTGCCGGGCACGGCGCCGCCAGCGCTGGAGCTGGTGCCCAATCCCGACATCCTGGCGACCTTGTCCGCATCCGGCCCCCAGCGTCCGGCGCTGGTGGTGGGTTTCGCGGCCGAGACGGAGAACGTGGTCGCCAACGCCGTCGCCAAGCGCGAGCGCAAAGGTTGCGACTGGATCGTAGCCAACGACGTGTCGCCGGCAGTCGGCACTTTCGGCGGCGATAAAAATACAGTGCATCTTGTGACGATCTCGGGCGTTGAAGCGTGGCCCACCTTGGCGAAGGACGCCGTGGCGGAAGAACTCGCGCGCCGGGTCGTCCGTCATTTTGACAGGGGCGGTGCAGCGGCCGCTTCGTGACGGCTGGAGTGGAGTTGGGGCATGGCAAACGGGGATCTGGGCGCGACGACGGAGGTCGATGTGCGCATCGCGGTAACTCGCCTGCCCCATGCAGCCGATTTGCCCCTGCCGGCCTATGCCACCGACCAGGCCGCCGGCATGGATCTGCTCGCTGCG
>CAYNOF010000821.1:0-4654 GCA_964398335.1 uncultured Rhizobiaceae bacterium | reverse complement strand
ATGATGTTGTTCGTGCCTGCGCGGCAGGTCGTCACGAGGACCACAGGCCCCGGCTCGATGAGAGTGAAGGCCTTTGTCAGCTTCATGGGGCGCATGAAAGCAACTCTTGGAAAAGTGTCGCGGCGGACGACATGGCAGCCGGACGGTGCTGCCCTGTCGTCCGGCTCATTGAAGCGCAGCCGAATGTGTCCACAAGGGCCGCCCGGCCCAATGCTGCTCTATGAAAACATCATGGCTGATGCAACTAGCTGCCGGATGGCTAGTGGCTGGCCGGTGGCGCGCCCAGGAAGATTCGAACTCCCAACCTTCTGATCCGTAGTCAGATGCTCTATCCAGTTGAGCTATGGGCGCCTGCGGCCAAGTCGCGCGGCCCGCGTCAGCGGGTCAAGGCGCGGTAGGTAGCCAAATCGTCGAGCCGATGCAAGCGAATCTACCCGGTGCCGCGAGAACTCCCCATTTCGGCCCATGTGGATCATTCGCTTGTTACAATAGGGCAACGCTTGGGAAATCAGGCTTTTGTATGGGAACTCCACGCTTGTCGAAGGCTAGGGGTTTTCAGTAGCATCCCCGGACTGCTATTGGGGCTGGCGCTTCCGTGGCACGTCTATCGTGTGAAAACGCGGACAGGCGATCTGTGGGTGCCCAACGAAAACGGATCGGACCAAGGTACGTGAAACCGATGGCCAACTGGACTGCACGCGCCGCCTGTCTCCTCGCGGCGCTTGTCGTCGCGGGCTGTGACGATCCGTTCGGGGGCGCACCCAGCGTTGCACCGGCCTCGGCCATTACCTCAACAGGTGGGGCGACGGTCAGCCAGCGCGTCCAGCAATTGCGTGCCGATCAGAATGCGCTGACGGCCGGCGTGCAGGCGCAGGTCAACCAGTTGCAGGCCCTGCGCACGTCGATCGCCGGCGAGGCGCGCAGCTACAACACCGATGTCAGCCAGGTCACCTCGCGCCTGTCGGTCGGCACGACGCCGGCCAACCCTGAGCTGGTCGGCCTGTGGAACGATGCGCAGATGCATCTCGACAAGATCACGGGCGATATCGGCGGCCTGAATTCGCTGGCCACCCAGGTCACCACCCAGGCGTCGGTCGCCGGCCACCTGCTCGACACCATCCGGTCGACCTACAATGTCGGCGGCGCAGTCGACGCGGATCACCGCAACCTGCGCCAGATCGAGGCCGAGACCAATCGCAGCATGCAGGCGATCGACCGCCTGATCGGCGACCTCAATGGCGAGATTTCGCGGCAGAACGCTTTCCTCGCCGCCGAGCGCGCCAACCTCGCCGGGCTGAGCTACGGCGTCAGTGCCGGCCGCCTGGGCGGTGGTCCGGTCACTGCCGGCGCGCCGCGCCCCTATCCGGGCCGCCGCACCAACTGACCCCCCGCCGTTCGGTTATCATCGCGCTCGCGGGATCGTGAGCGCGACGCGCATCCATTCGCGGCGCAAAGGCATAGACTCCCGACGCGTCGTTGCAGGAGGTCCAGCCATGCGCAGTGCTTTGGGGGTTCTGGCCGGCGCGTGGCTGCTGCTCGCCGCCGCGCTCGGCAGCCCGGCGCTCGCCGCCGATCCGCCCAGCGAGGCCGATCGCGCGCAGATCCGCGACGTCATCACCCGCCAGCTCGAGGCCTTCAGGCGCGACGACGGCGTGACCGCGTTCTCCTTCGCGGCACCGGGCATCAAGAGCATCTTCGGTACCGTCGAGAACTTCATGTCGATGGTGCGCAACGGCTACCAGCCGGTGCATCGCTGGCAGAGCTTCGCCTTCCGCGACATCCGCCTGGTCGAGGACTTGATCATCCAGAAGGTCCATATCGAGGCCCAGGACGGCTCCTCGGTCACCGCCTTCTACATCATGGAGAAGCAGCCCGACGGCACCTGGCGCATCGCCGGCTGCTCGCTGGGCGCGCCCGAGGAGCAGTCGACCTGAGCGTCCTCGCATAGGCGCCGTGCGCCCGCGCGCATGGACGGCGCCGTCGCGCATCCATACCGTGCGCCGCCTCCCATGCCCGACCGCTCCGCCCACACCCGCGCGTTGGCCCTGCTCGCGCTTCTGACGCTTGTCTGGGGCACGAACTGGCCGCTGTTCGCCATCGCGCTGCGCGACTTCTCGATCTGGACCTTCCGCGTCATCGTCATCGTGATCGCCGGCGCCGCGCTGTTCGGCGTGGCGAAGCTGCGCGGCGAGAAGCTGCGCGTGCCGCGTCATCTGTGGGCGCCGCTTGCCCTGGCCTCGCTGTTCAACATCGCAATCTGGAACATCCTGACCGCAGCCGCGGTGCGCTACATCCCGTCAGGGCAGGCGGCGGTGCTGGCCTACACCATGCCGCTGTGGTTCGCGGCGATCTCCATGCTCTTCCTGCGCGAGCGGCCCAATGGGCGCCTGCTGCTGGCGCTGGCCTTCGGTGCCGCCTCGGTGGTGCTGCTCTCGGTGCCCAACCTCAGGGTCTACGCCGATGCCCCGCTGGGCATCGCCTGCGGCGTCGGCGCGGGATTTTTCTGGGCGCTGGGCACGCTGATGCAGACGCGCACCGACTGGCGCGGCATGGGGCTGGCGCTGACGGCCTGGCAGATCGCGCTGTCGCTGCCGCCGATCCTGCTGGCGTCGGCGTTTTTCGCGGAGTGGGCCTGGAGCGTGCCGTCCTGGGTCGGGCTGCTGACCACGATCTACATCGCATTGATCCCGACCAGCATCGGCACCGCGACCTGGTTCGCCATCGTCGGCCTGCTGCCGGCCAATGTCGCGGCGCTGTCCTCGATCGTCGTGCCGATCGTCGCCATGGTCAGCGGCAAGCTGATGCTCGACGAGCCGATGGGTGCGACGCAGGTCGGCGCGCTCGCCTGCACCGTGGTCGCGCTGGCGCTGGCGCTGCTGAAGCCGGCGGTTGCTGCCCGCGCCTCATGACCACGCGCGATCCTTCGACACCGGCGCGCCGTGCCGACGCAGCCGCCGGGCTGGTGCTGCTGCTGGGCGTGCTGTGGGGCTCGTCCTGGCCGATGTTCAACGTCGTGCTGCGCGAGCTCTCGGTGTGGACCTTCCGCGGCCTCGCCGTGGCGGGCGCCGGCCTGCTGCTGCTGACGATCGCGCGATTGCGCGGTGTTCCGCTGGGCGTGCCGCGCGCCAGCTGGCCGGCGTTGCTCGGCGCATCGCTGGGCACGATCTCGGTCTGGTACGTCGCCGCCACCGCCAGCGTGCTGTTCATCCCCTCGGGCCAGGCTTCGATCCTCGGCTACACCATGCCGCTGTGGGCGGCGCTGATGTCGATGCTGCTGTTCGGCGAGCGCCCGACGCCGCGGTTGCTGCTGGCGCTGGCCTTCGGCGCCGGCACCGTCGTGCTGCTGGCGATCCCCAATGTGCGCGCGCTGGCCGATGCGCCCACCGGCATCGCCTGCGCGCTGACCGCCGCCATCGGCTGGGCTGCCGGCACGCTGATCCAGAAGCGCGCCGACTGGCGCGGCACGCATCCGATCACGCTCACGGCGTGGCAGATGACCGTGGGCTCGGTGCCGATCCTGATCGGCGCGGCGATCTTCGCCGACTGGCACCCCTTCATGCCGTCCTGGCCGGTGCTGCTGGCGGCGATCCATCTGGCGATCGTGCCGACGGCGCTGGGCACCCTGGTGTGGTTCCGCATCGTGCATCTGCTGCCGGCCAATACCGCGGCGGTGTCGACCATCATCGTGCCGGTGATCGCCATGGCCGGCGGCGCCTGGGCGCATGGCGAGCCGCTGGGCCCGTGGCAGTTGGCGGCGCTGGGCTGTTGCGTCGCGGCCCTGGCGCTGGCGCTGCTGAAACCCTCCGCCAGGCGGGGTTAATCGAGTCTTGCCAGTTGCAAACGTCGCCGGGCCGGCGACACTCCCGTCATCAAATCACCCGGAGGGACACATGGCCGACTACCTGAAGTTCTACATCAACGGCGAATGGGTCGATCCCGTGAAGCCGAACACGATCGACGTGATCAACCCGGCAACCGAGGAACCCTGCGCGCGCATCAGCCTGGGCAGCGAAGCCGACGTCGACAAGGCGGTGGCGGCGGCCAAGGCGGCGTTCCCGTCGTTCTCGCGCACGACCAAGGAACAGCGTGTCGCGCTGCTCGAGAAGATCCTCGAGGTCTACAAGACGCGCTACGACGACATCGCCAAGGCGATCTCGATGGAGATGGGCGCGCCGATCACGCTGGCCATGAAGGCGCAGGCCGCCACCGGCGTCGGTCATCTGACGCAGATGATCAAGACGCTGAAGGAGTTCGAGTTCGAGAAGGTCAAGGGCACGACGCTGATCGCGCACGAGGCGATCGTTGTCGGCGCCTTCATCACGCCGTGGAACTGGCCGATCAACCAGATCGTCTGCAAGGTCGGTCCGGCGCTGGCGGCCGGCTGCACCATGGTGCTGAAGCCCAGCGAGATCGCGCCGCTCAATGCCATCATCTTCGCCGAGATCATGCATGCCGCCGGCGTGCCGAAGGGCGTGTTCAACCTGGTGAATGGCGATGGCCCGACCGTCGGCCAGGCACTGTCGAAACATCCCGGCGTCGACATGGTGTCGTTCACCGGCTCGACCCGCGCCGGCGTGCTGGTGGCCAAGGCCGCGGCCGACACGGTCAAGCGCGTGCACCAGGAGCTCGGCGGCAAGTCGGCCAACATCATCCT
>CAYNOF010000820.1:0-4498 GCA_964398335.1 uncultured Rhizobiaceae bacterium | reverse complement strand
CGCGCCGGTGCTCCTGGGCGCGCTGAAGATCGCGCCCGCGCTCTGCGCCGGCAACACACTGGTGCTGAAGGCGGCCGAGGACGCGCCGCTGGGCGTGCTGCTGATGGCCGAGATCTGCCAGGAGTTCCTCCCGCCGGGTGTCCTCAACGTGCTCACCGGCTACGGTGCCGAGTGCGGCGGCCCGCTGGCCAACCATCCGGCGATCCGCAAGCTGTCGTTCACCGGCTCGACCGAGGTCGGCAAGGTGATCATGCGCGCGGCCGCCGAGCGCATCGTGCCGGTGTCGCTCGAGCTGGGCGGCAAGAGCCCGTCGATCGTCTATCCCGACGCCGACGAGGATTGGGTGGTCGAGGGTATCATCGCGGCGATGCGCTTCACGCGGCAGAGCCAGTCCTGCACCGCGGGCTCGCGGCTCTTCCTGCACGCCGACATCTTCGATTCCTTCCTCGCCAAGCTGAAGACCAAGACCTCGGCGCTGAAGCTGGGCGATCCGCTCGACGAGGCGAGCGACATCGGCACCATCATCAACAACAAGCAGTTCACCAAGGTCTGCAAGTACGTCGAGGAAGGGCTGGGCCGCAGCGACGCCAAGCTGGTGATGGGCGGCCTGCCGCCCAAGAGCGGGCCGCTGAGCGAGGGCTATTTCGCCATCCCGACGATCTTCGCCGACCAGTCCAACGACTGGCGCCTCGCACGCGAGGAGATCTTCGGGCCGGTGCTGGTGGCGATCCGCTGGACCGACGAGGCCGAGGCGATCCGCATGGCCAATGACAGCCACTACGGTCTCGCCGCCTATGTCTGGACGCACGACATCGGTACCGCTCTGCGCACGGCGCATGCGATCGAGTCGGGCTGGGTGCAGGTGAACCAAGGCCTCGGCCAGTCGCCCGGCCATTCCTATGGCGGCTACAAGCAGAGCGGCATCGGCCGCGAGTTCTCGCTCGAGGGCATGCTCGACAGCTTCACCCAGCGCAAGAACGTGACGGTGAACCTCAACACCCCACGGCGGGCGTGAGCATCGCTCACGCCGGTCGCGGCAGCGATTTGGCCAGCTTCTCCAGCCGGATCTGGTGATCCTGCAGGACGAGCAGGAAGTCCGTGGCGAATTTCTTCAGCGCGGGGTTCTCGCCCGACCCCGCGTAGTCGGTGAACAGCACCAGCAGGTCGCGGTGCATGGCGACCTGCGTGTCGACGAACAGCGAGTCGAAGGTAGCGGTCGGCGCCATCTTCAGCTTGTCGATCATGTCCTTGAGCTTGCCCGTGAGATCCTCGGGCGCTTCCTTCACCGCGGTCTCGGTGGCCGCCTGCTTGAACTTGGTGATCGCCGCGGAGTAGTCGGCCAGCATGGTCACGGCGAACGCCTTGACCTCGGTGTTGGTCGACACGCTGCCGGCCAGGCGCGCGGCCTGGGCCTGGAAGCTGATCCCCTCGGCAGCCGCCTTGGCGAAGGCGTCGGCTTTCGACGGCGTGGTTTGGGCGTGGGCGCAGACGCCGACGACGATGAGGACAGCCGCCACGCACGCGACGGCCAGCCGGGAAAGGGTCCGCATTGGCATCCTCCTGGCGACCTTGCCGACCCAACGCGGCAGGCCGCCGGGAGTTGCCTTCAGGCCGCCGTGAAGCCGCCGTCGACCGTATGTGTCGAACCGGTGACGTAGGCGGCACGATCCGAACACAGCCAGCACACCATCTCGGCGATTTCCCGCGCAGCGCCCATGCGCTTTGCCGGCACGCCGGCCATGATCTGCGCCCCGCGCCGCGCCATGGTGTCCTTGGTCATGTCGGTCTCGATGAAGCCCGGACACACCGCGTTCACGCGGATGCCGTTCTCGGCATATTCCAGCGCCGCCGTGCGCGTCAGCCCGACGACGCCGTGCTTGCTGGCGACATAGGCCGACGAGGTCGGGATGCCGAACAGGCCGGCGATCGAGGCGGTGTTGACGATCGCGCCGCTGCCCTGCCTGACCATCTGCTCGAGCTCGGCGCGCATGCACAGCCACACGCCCTTGAGGTTGACCGCGATCATGCGGTCAAACGCCTCCTCCGACCACTCGCCGGTCTTCTTGCCGGCGGCGCCGACCTGGTAGCCGGCGATGCCGGCATTGTTGAAGGCGCAGTCGAGCCGGCCGAAGGCCGAGACCGCGGCACCCACCATGCTCGCAACCTCGCCGGGTTTCGTGACATCTGATGTGATCGCCAGCGCCTGGCCGCCGGCCTTGTTGATCAGCGCCACCGTCTCGGCGGCACCCTCGGCCATCTGATCGGCAACCGCGACGCGTGCGCCTTCGGTAGCAAACAGCAACGCGGCGGCGCGGCCGATACCGCGCCCCGCGCCGGTGATCAGCGCCGTCTTGCCTTCGAGCATGCCCGACATGATTCACTTCCCTTCAAGCCAGAGTGGCGAGCGCCACGCGCAGGTAATTGCCGCCGACCAGCTTGCGCATGTCGGCTGCGTTGAAGCCGCGCGCCATCAGCGCCGCTGCAATCGCCGGCAGGCGCGTGTAGCTGGACAGCGCCGAGGGGCCGAGCAGGCCCATCATGTCGCTGCCGATGCCGACATGGTCGATGCCCACGGCGTCGACCATGCGCGCCATGCCGGTGGCATAGGCCGTGGCATCGGGGAACAGGTTGCTCGGCGGCCAGATGCCGATCACGCCGCCGGTGCGCGCGACCAGGCGCCCATGCTCGGCGCTGATCAGCCGGCTGTAGCGGTTCGGCGAGGTCGCGAAGGAGGTGTGCGAAAGGATCAGCGGCTTGCTGGTAACCTCCGCCGCGCGCCGCACCAGCGCGGTGGTGCCGTGCGCCACGTCGACGATCACGCCGCGCGCGTTGCAGCGGCGGATCACCGCGACACCGGCATCGGTCAGCCCGTTGTGCTCGGCCGGCTCGGTCTGGATGTCGCCCAGTTCGTTGACGCGATAGTGCGTGAGCTGAAGCTGGCGCAGGCTCCATTTCTCGTAGGCCTCGTCGAGGCGATCGGCGCTGCCCTCGAGGAAGTCGCCGCCCTCGGAGGTCACGATCACCGAGGGACGGTCGGCCGTCGCCGCGCGCATCGCTGCCGCCGAGGTGATCACGCCCAGCCTCTGCTCGCGCACCAGCTGGTGCAGCCGGGCAAAGGCACGTTGCGCATGGGCGTATAGCTCGCCCGACGCCGGGGTCCGCACCGGCCTGATGCGCGTATTGTTGTCGGTAACCGCCGTCACCGGGCTGTCGGCCACCATGGCGAGACAGACCACCGCCATGCCGCCTTCGCGCATCGGCGCAGCCAGCGGCTCGAAGGGCGCGTTCGGCTGGCGCAGGCGGATCACGCCGCCGGCGTGGCTGTGCAGATCGGCCGTGACGGTGCCGACCAGTGCCTGCCGCGCCGCAGCGATCGCGGCGGCGTCGGGCTCGGCGGCCAATGCCAGCGGTGCCCAGGCCGATAGCCCGAACAGCGCACCGCCGGCCAGTGCAGCGCGACGCGTGAAGCCTGGCGCCGCCGGTGAAGGCAGCAGGCGCGCCTCGCGCAACTGGTAGCGCCATCCCGCCTCGTCGTCATCGAGACAGACGAGCCGACCGCTCAGTCGCACGCCGTTTCCGTCCGGCGTGATCGGCGCCGTCGCGAAGACCTCGATGCGCACGAGCGGATCGCGCGGCAGGCAGGCGATGCAGCACGAGGGCTCACCGATGAGCGCGAAGTGGTTGCGCGCTTCGGACGGATCGTCGGTGACGATCCATCCTTCGATGTCGACAGTGACACCGTGCAGTCGCTCGGCGTGTTGGGTGAGCAGGTCCGGCCAATCGATGCGCATCAGGTAAGCATAGCACTACCCGGCACGTAATCGACGGCGCGCGCTGCGTGGACAATATGTCGGTCGTCCAACCGAGGAGGGTCGCCATGACCGACACGACCAAGCTGATCGACGACTACATCGCCTGCTGGAACGAAACCGATGCCGGCAGGCGCCGCGCGCTGATCGACCGCGCCTGGGCCGAGCGCGCCACCTATGTCGATCCGATGATGAACGGCGAAGGCCGCAGCGGCATCGACGCGATGATCGCCGGCGTGCAGGCGAAGTTCCCGGGCTTCCGCTTCCGCGTCAGCAAGCCGGTCGAGGCGGTCGCCGACCGCGTGCGCTTCTCGTGGGAATGCGGGCCGGATGGCGCATCGGTGATCGGCGGCACCGACTTCGCCACGATTGCTGACGGCAGGCTGAACGCCGTCACCGGCTTCATCGACTTCGCGCCCGGCATGGGCAAGGCGTAGGCGCAAAAGAAACGGCGCGCGACCGAGAGGCCGCGCGCCGCTTCCTTGGGAGAGACCGATCAGGCGGCCTGCGCGCCCCTCACCGCCCTGACCTCGAGGAACTCCTCGAGTCCCCAGGCCGCATACTCGCGGCCGTTGCCGCTCTGCTTGTAGCCGCCGAACGGCGCCGTCATGTCCATCGGCGTGCCGTTGAGATGCACGTTGCCGGCACGCAGCTGCGCGGCCACCTCGCGCACCTTCTTCGGGTCGCTG
>CAYNOF010000819.1:0-7846 GCA_964398335.1 uncultured Rhizobiaceae bacterium | reverse complement strand
CGGGGTCGACCTTCAGCGCGAACTGCACGTGGCCGCCGCGCGTGGCGATGCCGTCAATGAGGCCGGCGGCGACGACGTCCTTGCCCGTCGCCGGATCGCGTACCGCGGCCAGCGCGGCCTCTACTGCCGCGCGGTCGATGTCCGCCATAGTTCAGCCTCCGCCCGCTTGAATAGCCACGCCAGCGCCCAATATCGGCCTTGTCCGCCGGATCACCGGGCCGCGGACGCTTCCTTGCGCCGCCCCGGTGCGTGTCATATAGGCGTCCCGGTCGATTGCAAGAAGGACGGGTTCAGGCAGGGGACATGCCCGCCTGGCGCCTTCCGTCCAGCGAGGGTGTGAATGCCTTGGAACAACAATAGCGGCGGCGGTGGCGGCGGCGGCCCGTGGGGCGGCGGCGGCAACCAAGGCGGCGGCGGACCCTGGGGCGGCAAGGACAACAAGGGGCGCGGGCCCTTCGGCGGCGGCCCCAAGCCGCCCGACCTCGAGGAGGTCCTGCGCAAGGGCCAGGACCGGCTGAAGAACCTGATGCCCGGCGGCATGGGCTCGATGCGTGGCATCCTGCTGATCGGCCTGGTCATCGTGGTGATCTGGCTGCTGACCGGCTTCTATCGCGTCGAGACCAACCAGCAGGCCATCGAGCTGGTGTTCGGCCGCCCGCGCGGGGCGCCGACCGGCGAGGGCCTGCAGTACAACCTGCCCGGCCCGATCGGCCGCGTCATCAAGGTCGACGTCACCAACCAGCGCTCGGTGACCATCGGCTCGGGCGCGTCGCCCGATGGCCGCATCAGCCGCAGCAGCACGCGCCCGATCTCGACCTCCGAGAATTTGATGCTGACCGGCGACGAGAACATCCTCGATGTCGGCTTCGTGGTCTTCTGGCAGGTCCAGGACGCGGTGAAGTACGTCTTCAACGTGCCCAACCCCGACGAG
The DNA here is from genome assembly GCA_964398335.1 of uncultured Rhizobiaceae bacterium. GTDB lineage: Bacteria > Pseudomonadota > Alphaproteobacteria > Reyranellales > Reyranellaceae > JAFAZJ01. The sequence continues at coordinate 6,915 of CAYNOF010000819.1, read as the reverse complement.
ACGGTGAAGGCCGCCGCCGAGTCGGCGATGCGGCAGGTGATCGGCCGCTCGCAGCTGCAGTTCGCCCAGACCGAGGGCCGCAGCCGCATCGAGCAGGACGCGCGCGAGGAGATCCAGCGCATGCTCGACAGCTACGGCGCCGGCATCCGCGTCACCCAGCTGCAGCTCAAGCAGTCCGATCCGCCGCAGCAGGTGATCGCCGATTTCCGCGACGTGCAGGCGGCGCGCGCCAACAAGGAAGGCAAGATCAACGACGCCAACGGCTACCGCAACGAGATCCTGCCGCGCGCCAAGGGCCAGGCCGAGGCGATCGTGCAGGAAGCCGAGGCCTATCGCGCCGAGATCGTCAATCGCGCCCAGGGCGACGCCCAGCGCTTCATCTCGGTCTACAACCAGTACACCCTGGCCAAGGACATCACGACGCAGCGCATCTACCTCGAGACCATGGAACAGATCCTGCGCGGCGTGAACAAGGTGCTGATCGACAGGAGCGCGGGTGGCGTCGTGCCCTACCTGCCCTTGCCCGAGCTGAGGCGGCCGCCCGGCGGCGGCGAGCCGCCGCCGCCATCGGCGGCCCAGGGAGGCACGCGATGAGCGCCCGGTCGATCGCCCTGATCGTCGTGCTGGCGGTGCTGGCACTGCTGGTCCAGCAATCCTTCTTCATCATCGACCCGACCAAGCAGGCGCTGGTGACGCGCTTCGGCGCCATCGTCGGCAAGCCCCGAATCGAGCCCGGCATCTACTTCAAGTGGCCGCTGCTCGAGGACGTGGTGAAGATCGAGAAGCGGCTGCTGCACATCGAGGCCGAGGAGTTCGAGCTGATCGCCGGCGACCAGAAGCGCCTGGTGGTCGACGCCTTCGCCCGCTACCGCATCGTCGATCCGCTGAAGTACTATCAGGCCACCGGCAACAACGAGATCGTCTTCCGCGGCCAGCTCAGCAACCTCATCAACGGCAACATCCGCCGCGAGCTGGGCACCGTGCCGCTGCAGGCCGTGCTGTCGGGCCGCCGCGGCCAGCTGATGCGCGAGATCACCGAGCTGGTGCAGACCACGGCGCTGCGCGACTACGGCGTCGAGGTCGTCGACGTGCGCATCAAGCGGGCCGACCTGCCGCAGGCCAACTCCGAGGCGGTGTTCAACCGCATGAAGACCGAGCGCCAGCAGGAGGCCCGCCAGCTGCGCGCCGAGGGCGACGAGGAGAACCAGCGCATCCGCGCCAATGCCGACCGCGAGCGCACCATCCTGCTGTCGGAAGCGAAGCGCAAATCCGAGGTCCTGCGCGGCGAGGGCGACGCCACGGCGATCAAGATCTATGCCGAGGCATTTGGCCGCGACCCGCAGTTCTTCGCCTTCTACCGCTCGATGGAAGCCTACCGCCAGGCGCTGGGGCCGGGGACGGGAACCACCATGGTGCTGAGCCCGGACAGCGAGTTCTTCCGCTATTTCGGCTCGATCACCGGCAAGCCGCCGGAGCCGGACAAGAAGTAGCCGCGCCCCGAGGGAAGGTACGAGGAAAGCCCGGTTACCGTTGCAAGAATGTCACCCTCACGAAAGTTTTAGCTTTCGGTCCACATGCACGCCCGCGCCACATTTGCGCCACCTCGGCCCCCCATGTAGGAGTCTGGGTCAATGGGTTTCGACGCGTTTCCGGGCCTCGCTTTTCGACTGGCCGGAAACCCTCGGAGGCTTGTCGTGAGCATCACATCCGTCCTGTCAGCGGCCGACCTCCGGGGAGGGGGCTCGGTCCGGAGCGCCTTCACCTTGATTCGCGGCGCGGTTTTCGCCGCCGTGGGCGTCTTCGCCCTCCTGGTCGTGTCGCCGGCCAGCGCCCGGGATGCGCCGGCGGGCTTCGCCGACCTTGCCGAGAAGTTGCTGCCCGCGGTGGTCAATATCGCCACCACCCAGGCACTGCCGGCCGACCGCCAGCGCCCGCGCGACATGCCGCAGGCGCCGCCGGGCTCGCCGCTCGAGGAGCTGTTCCGCGAGTTCTTCAAGGACCGCCAGGGGCAGAGCCCCAACCAGCCGCGCCGCGGCACCTCGCTGGGCTCGGGCTTCGTGATCGACCCGCAGGGCTACATCGTCACCAACAACCACGTCATCGAGGGCGCCGACGAGATCACGGTGCAGCTGCATGACGACACGCAGCTCAAGGCCAAGCTGATCGGCCGCGACACCCTGATCGACATCGCGCTCCTGAAGGTCGAGCCGCCCAACAAGAAGCCGATGGCCTTCGTGAAGTTCGGCGATTCCGACAAGAGCCGCATCGGCGACTGGGTGCTGGCGATCGGCAACCCGTTCGGCCTGGGCGGCACGGTCACCGCCGGCATCATCTCGGCCCGCGCGCGCGAGATCGGCGGCCGCTACGACGACTACATCCACACCGCCGCCTCGATCAACAAGGGCAACTCCGGCGGCCCGCTGTTCAACATGGACGGCGACGTCATCGGCGTGAACACCGCGATCTTCTCGCCGACCGGCACCAGCCTGGGCATCGGCTTCTCGATCCCCTCCAACATCGCCATGTCGGTCGCCAACCAGCTGCGCGAGTTCGGCAAGGTGCGCCGCGGCTGGATCGGCGTGCAGATCCAGGGCGTGTCGGAGGACATGGTCGAGCCGTTCGGTCTCGACAAGGCGCGCGGCGCGCTGATCGCCGGCCTGACCCCCAACGGCCCGGCCGAGAAGGGCGGGCTGAAGCAGCGCGACGTCGTGCTGAGCTTCAACGGCAAGGACGTCACCGATTCGCGCAAGCTGCCGCGCATCGTCGCCGACACCCGCGTCGGCGACACGGTCGAGGTGATCGTGCAGCGCGCCGGCAAGCGGCAGACCCTGCGCATCAAGGTCGGCGAGCTCGAGGAGCCCGACAAGCAGGTCGCCTCGGCGCCCGGCCAGAGCCGGCCGCCGAACGCGCCCAAGGACCCCGATCCGCCGGGCACCATCGAGCCCTTCGGGCTGACCGTGTCGCGGCTCACCGACCAGCTGCGCGAGAAGTACAATCTCGGCGACGCTCAGAAGGGCGTCGTGGTGATCGCCGTGGCCGACGGCAGCCCGGCGGCGCAGAAGGGCATCAAGGTCGGCGACCTGGTGCTCGAGATCGCCCAGCAGGAAGTCTCCTCGCCCTCCGACATGAAGGCCAAGGTCGAGGATCTGGTGAAGCAGAAGAAGAAGGCGGCGGTCCTGCTGGTCGAGAGCAAGGGCGACCCGCGCTTTGTCGCGCTGCGACTCGAGAAGTAGTCGCGCGCCATCGGCAAAAGACGGCCGGCCCGGCGGGCCGGCCGTTTCTCGTTGCGGACGTTGGCGTTAGGCTGCCGGCATGAGCGGCACCATCCTCTGCGGCGACATCGGCGGCACCAACGCCCGCCTGGCCCTGATGCGCGACGGAACCATGGGCACGGTCGCGACCCTCGCGGTGGCCGACCACCCCGATCTCGTCTCGGCGATCGGCGCCTTCCTCGGTGACCGCCCCCGTCTCGACGGCGCGTTGCTGGCGGTGGCCGGCCCGGTGACCGAGGGCCGCTGCGTGCTGACCAACAGCGGCTGGGTCGTCGACGCCGCCGCGCTGCGGCAGACGCTGGCGGCCGGATGGGTGTCCGTGGTCAACGACTTCGAGGCCCAGGCCTGGGCGCTGCCGGTGCTCGGCGCCGGCGACGTGGAGCCGCTGGGTGGCGGGCCGATCCGGCCGGACCAGCCGATGGCGATGATCGGGCCCGGCACCGGGCTGGGCATGGCCTGCCTGATGCCCAACGGCACCGTCGTGGTCTCCGAAGGCGGCCACGCCACCCTGGCCGCCGGCGACGATCGCGAAGCCGCGGCGCTGGCCTGGCTGCGCCGTCAGTTCGACCATGTCTCGGCCGAGCGTATCCTCTCGGGTGACGGCTTGGAGAACCTGCACGCCGCGCTCGCCGCGATCGACGGTGTCGAGTACGTGCATCGCGAATCGCCGGCCATCACGGCGGCGGCGCTCGACGGCTCCTGCCGGCGCTGCGTCGAGACCGTCGACCGGTTCTGCGGCATCCTGGGTTCGCTGTCGGGCGACCTGGCGCTGCTCTTCGGCGCGCGCGGCGGCGTGTTCATCACCGGCGGCATCGCCCCCAGGATCCTGCCGCTGCTGCGGCGCTCGCCCTTCCGCAGGCGCTTCGAGCACAAGGGCCGCTTCCGCGACTGGCTGGCGCCGATCGCGACATCGGTCGAGACACGTCCCAACGCCGCCTTCATCGGCATCGCCGCGCGGCTGGCGTCGGGCCGCCGGGACTAGGCGACCTTCACGATCAGCTTGCCGAAGTTCTCGCCCTTGAGCAGGCCCATGAACGCGGCCGGCGCCTTCTCGAGCCCGTCGACGATGGTCTCGCGATGGCGGATCCTGCCGGCCTTCAGGAGCGCACCGACCTCGCTCACGAATTCGCCCATGGTCGAGGTGTGGTCGGAGACGATGAAGCCCTCGATGCGCAGGCGCTTCTGCACGATGGCGAACATCTTCTCCGGGCCGGGCCGCGGCGTGGCGTCCTGGTACTCGGAGATCGCGCCGCAGAAGACCATGCGGCCGAAATTGTTCATGCGCGCGAAGACCGCGTGCATGATCTCGCCGCCGACATTCTCGAAGTCGACGTCGATGCCCTTGGGGCAGAGCCTGTCGAGCACCGCGCCGTAGTCGCGCTCGCGGCGATGGTTGAAGCAGGCATCGTAGCCCAGCTCCTTCACCGCCCACGCGCACTTGTCGTCGTCGCCGGCGCAGCCCACGACGCGCGCGCCGCGCAATTTTGCGAGCTGTCCTGCGAGCTGGCCCACCGCGCCTGTGGCGGCGGAGACGAACACGGTCTCGCCCTCCTTGGGCTGACCCATGCGGATCATGCCGTGATAGGCGGTGTAGCCGGGCATGCCGAGGATGCCGAGATGCGCCGGCAGCGGCGCGGCGGCGGGGTCGATCTTGCGCAGCCCGGCGCCCGAATGCGCCGTGTACTGCGCCCAGTCGAGCATGCCGACCACGGTGTCGCCGGCGGCGAATTTCGCGTTCTTCGACTCGACCACCTCGCCGACGCTGCCGCCGGTCAGCGGCTTGTCGAGCTCGAAGGGCGGCACATAGGAGCGCAGCTCGCTCATGCGCGGGCGCATGTAGGGATCGAGCGAGAGGAAGCGCGAGCGCACCACCACCTCGCCGTCCTTCGCCGACGGCATCGGCGCCGTCTCGCTGCGGAAGTGGGCGGCGCTGACGTCGCCGCTCGGGCGGCTGGCGAGCAGGATGCGGGTATTGGTGGACGGCATGCGGTTCTCCTTCGCGCGCCTGCTTAGACGCGTGGCCGCCGGCCGTCCACCATCCCGGCCTCAGTTGTAGCGGCGCAGCTCGATGCGGCCGATCTGGTTGCGATGCACCTCGTCGGGGCCGTCGAAGATGCGCATGGCGCGGGCGCTGGCGAAGGCGTAGCCGAGGCCGAAATCGTCGGTCACGCCGCCGCCGCCATGCGCCTGGATGGCGTAATCGACGACGCGGCAGAGCATGTTGGGCGCCGCCACCTTGATCATGGCGATCTCGGCCAGCGCCGCGCGGTTGCCGACCTTGTCCATCTTGTCGGCGGCCTTCAGCACCAGCAGCCGCGCCTGCTCGATGGCGATGCGCGCCTCGGCGATGCGCTCCAGGGTCACGGTCTGCTCGGCGATCGGCCGGCCGAAGGCGATGCGCGACTTCACGCGGCGGCACATCTTCTCCAGCGCCGCTTCCGCCTGGCCGATGGCGCGCATGCAGTGATGGATGCGGCCCGGCCCCAGCCTGCCCTGGGCGATCTCGAAGCCGCGGCCTTCGCCGAGCAGGATATTGTCGAGCGGCACCTCGACATTGTCGAACACCACCTCGCCGTGGCCGTAGGGCGCGTCGTCGAAGCCGAACACCGGCAGCGAGCGCACGATGGTGATGCCCTTCGCCTCGCGCGGCACCAGGATCATCGATTGCTGGCGATGCTTGTCGGGATTCGCCGGATCGGTCTTGCCCATCAGCACGAAGACCTTGCAGCGCGGGTTGAGCGCCCCCGACGACCACCATTTGCGGCCGTTGATGACGTAGCGGTCGCCCTGGCGCTCGATTCGGCACTCGATGTTGGTGGCGTCGGACGAGGCCACCGCCGGCTCGGTCATGGCGAAGCAGGAGCGGATCGTGCCGTCGAGCAGCGGTTCGAGCCACTGCTTCTTCTGCGCCGCGCTGCCGTAGCGCTCGATGGTCTCGATGTTGCCGGTGTCCGGCGCCGAGCAGTTGAACACCTCCGGCGCCCACACCAGGCGGCCCATGATCTCGCACAGCGGCGCGTATTCGAGATTGGTGAGCTTCGCGCCGTGTTCGCCGGGCAGGAACAGGTTCCACAACCCCTCGGCCTTGGCCCTGGCCTTCAGCTCCTCGATCACCGGCGGGGTTTCCCACTGGCCGTTGGCGCGCAGCTCGCGATCGTAACGCTCCTCGCTGGGGTGCACATGGGCGTCCATGAAGTCCTGCACGCGGGAGCGCAGCTCCATCACCTTGGGCGAGTAGTCGAAATTCATCGCCGTTCCTCCTGAATGCGGTTGAGGAACGCTAGGCGCGCGCCTAGGATCGATCCAATGCATTGTTCGGATATGACACTATCGATGCCATGCATCTATCCCGGGTCGACCTGAACCTGTTCGTCGTCTTCGACGCGATCTACACCGAGGGCGGCATCACCCGTGCCGGCCAGCGGCTGAACCTGTCGCAGCCGGCGATCAGCCATGCGCTGGGCCGCCTGCGCGACACCTTCGACGACAAGCTGTTCACCCGCCACGGCCATGCCATGACGCCGACGCCGATGGCGCGCCAGCTGATCGAGCCGATCCGCGCTTCGCTGCGCGGCCTGGAGGCGACGCTGACGCGCGTCGACCGCTTCGATCCCGCCACCGCGACCAAGCGCTTCGTGATCGG
>CAYNOF010000818.1:0-3107 GCA_964398335.1 uncultured Rhizobiaceae bacterium | reverse complement strand
TCGTCACCAGTCCGCGGCCGGCGCCGCGCAGCGAAGGCTGGCTGCAGCGCGTGCTGCGCTCCGGCCGGGCCTATTCGCCGGCCAGCGACCGGTTCCCGGCCGACCATCCCGGCATCGGCCGCTGACGTTTATTCCCCCGGTCGACGCATTTGTTTGTTCTGCGCGCCGCGCAACACGCCGCCTCCGGCGCCGTTTGTCGATGCGCGCGAGGGGACGTCGATGAGCCTGGTCGTCGGCCGCAACCGTCCCCTTCGGGGTCCGAGACCTACGCCGCTGCGTGCAGGTCCGCCGCCAGCGCCGGCAGGCTGAGGCGGAACAGGGCGCCGCCCTGCGGCCGGTTCGCGGCGCTGATCGTGCCCTGCATCTCCTGCAGGATCTCGCGGCTGATCGACAGGCCGAGCCCGGTGCCCTTGCCCTTGGGCTTGGTGGTGAAGAACGATTCGAAGAGGCGCGGCAGCACCGATTCGGGAATGCCCGGGCCGCTGTCGCCGATCTCGAGCACCAGCCGGCCGCCGGCGACGTCGTGGCGCGCGCTGATGTCGATGCGCTCCTGCTGCGGCTTGCCGCCACGCCCGGCCCGCGCCTCGTTGATGGCGTCGCGCGCGTTGATCATCAGGTTGATCACCACCTGCTGCAGGCGGTTGGCATGGCCGTGCACGGCGGGCAGGCCCGCCGGCAGGTCGAGGTCGACGGTGATGCGCGCCAGCCGCATCTGCTCGGCGACCAGGTCGGCGGCGCCGGCCACCGCCTCGGCGACGTCGAAGGCGTGCGCCACCTCGTCGCCCTTGCGCGCGAAGCCCTGCAGGCGGCGCACGATCGCGGCGGCGCGCTGCGCCTGGCTGCGCACCCGATCGACATGGCGCAGCGTATCCTCGGCGTAGGCTTCGGGATCGTCCCTGTGCAGGTTGTCCTCGAGGTCGGCGGCGATGGCGTCGATGCCGAACTGCACCACGGTGAGCGGCTGGTTGATCTCGTGGGCGATGCCGGTGGCCATCTCGCCCAGCGTCGCCAGGCGCGCGGCGTCGAGCGCGCGCACCTCGGCCGAGCGGCGCTCGGTCTCGTCGACGCCCAGGAACAGGCTGTAGTTGATGTCGCGGTCGTCCTCGTGCACGTGGCTGGCGCTGACGCGCACCACGCGGCGCTGGCCGCCCGACTGCATCACCTGGTCGAAGGCGAAGCTGCCGCGCTGCTGGCCGGCGAACCAGGCGGCGAGCGCCTGGGCCTCGGCGCCGGCATCGACGACGTCGACGTAGCGCTGGCCGATCACCTGCTCGAGCGGCCTGCCCACCGCCTCGACGAAGCTGCGGTTGGCCAGCACGATGCGCTCCTGCGCGTTGACCAGGGCGATCAGCGCGCCGCTGGACTCGACGATCGAGCGCAGCTTCAGCATGTCGTCGCGCTGCGCCTGCTCCATCTGCACCCGGGCCTCGATGTCGCGCACCACGCCGATCAGCGAATAGCGCCCGTCGGCGTCGGGCTTGCCGGTGGTCTTGAAGCGCAGGTCGAGCCAGTGCCCGGTGGGCAGCCGGCCGCCGGCGCGGATGCGCAGCGTCTGGATCGCATCGGGCGCGCGCTGGGCGGCGCGCAGCGCCTGGATGACCGCCGGCACGTCGTCGGGATGGAACAGCTCGATCGGCGGGATGCCGACGATCTTCTCCGGCGCCAGGCCGAGCACGCGCTCGGCCGCCGGGCTGACATAGGTGACGCCGGCCGGATCGGTGGTGAACACCGCATCGAGCATCGATTCGAGGACGTGGCGATAGCGCGCCTCGCTGGCCTCGAGCTCGGCCTCGCGCTGCTTGAGCGCCGTGACGTCGACGCGGCACGAGGCGACGTAGCCGCTGGGCGTGTGCACCTCGTACGACTCGACGTAGCGGCCGTCGGGCACGTGCTGCAGGTGGCCGGGGCAGGCTGCGCGGAAGCGCTGCAGCAGCATGGCGCGGATCGCGTCGCGATCGCCCAGCTCGGCCGGCCGCCAGGCGACCAGGCGATCGATGATCGCCTCGAAGTGCAGGCCGATGATGTCGGGCCTGTAGATGTCGGGATTCACCGCCGCCAGCCGGCTGTTGAACATCACCATGCGGCCGTCGCGGTCGTAGAGGCCCAGGCCGATGGGGATCGCCTCGATCGTCTCGATCAGCTGCTGGCGCGACTCCAGCGCCTCCTTCTGCGCCTGCTCCGCCGCCTGCCAGCGCCGGCGGCTCGCCGCCGAGGTGGTGGCCAGCGCGTAGAGCAGCACCAGGGCGGCGAAGGCGGCCAGCGGCGTGGCGAAGGCCGGCGGCAAGGGCAGGGTCTGCGTGGCATCGCCCAAGGCCAGCACGAGCAACAGCACCGCGACGACCGAGAGGGCCACGCCGGGCCGGCCGATCGCGCCCAGGTAATCGCCGGTGGAGCGCAGCGGGGAAGCATTCATTACAGCAGCACGACGTAACTTTGTTCGCGCCCGCGGCCAACCGGGGATTAGTCCATTCTGGCGACGGACCGCCTGCGAGCGCGCAGCGTGCGCAGCAGCTCCTCGCCATAAGGCAGCACGCCGAACAGGCCGATCGCGATCAGCACCGCCGCCAGGTACCAGGCCGGCAGCGGCGGCTGCTTGAGCGTCAGCGCGAACGAGGCGCCGCCGCTCCACAGCGCCCGCAACTCGCGCCAGTGCAGCACGACGACCAGGAAGCTCGCCGCCACGGGCAGCGCCTCGAGGCCGCCATGGACATGCTGCTCCGCCGGCGAGACGGTGCGCGTGGCGTTGGCGTGGCGCACGTCGATCACGGCGAGGGCCTGGTGCGCGGCCAGCGCCGCCAGCATCAGCAGCAGGATCGCGGCGTTGACCTGCAGGAACAGCACCGCCAGCAGCGCGCCGCCGATCACGGCGAACTGCGCGACGTGCAGCAGCGATTCGCGCACGCCCGCATTCGCTTCGATCCGCGCGCGGCGATGGCATTGCCAGTCGGCCAGCCCGAGGATCAGCCAGGCCGGCACGACGAGGTAAAGCAGGGTGCAGACGAGCAGGGAATCGGTCGACATCACGGCGCGCCTTGTCCGCGGGAGCCTTGGACAAGCCGCCGGTGCGGCAAAGGTTCCTCAGCTCGAGAGCCAGATCGTCATGCCGA
>CAYNOF010000817.1:0-6615 GCA_964398335.1 uncultured Rhizobiaceae bacterium | reverse complement strand
ATGCTGCGCGTCGGCCCGGAAAGCGCGGGCGCGCGGCCGGGGCCGATCTGCTACGGCAAGGGCGGCACCGAGCCCACCATCACCGACGCCAACCTGATCCTGGGCCGGCTCAATCCCGACCGGCTGCTCGCGGTCGACAATCCCGTCTCGCTCGAGCATGTGCGCGAGCGCATCGCCGGGGAGGTCGGCCAGAAGCTGGGCCTCGCGTGGGACCAGGCGGCGGCGGCGATCCTGCGCATCGCCAACGACCGCATGGCCGGCGCGATCCGGCTGGTGTCGATGGCGCGCGGCCACGACCCGCGCGACTTCGCGCTCTTCGCCTTCGGCGGCGCCGGACCGCTGCACGCCACGGCGCTGGCGCGCGAGCTGGCGCTGCCCAAGGTGCTGGTGCCGGCGCGGCCGGGCATCACCAACGCGCTGGGCTGCGTCGTCGCCGATCTGCGCCGCGACTTCGTGCGCACCATCAACAAGCCGCTGCCGGTGCTCGACGCATCGGAGGTGCGCGCGACGCTCGAGGCGCAGATCGCCGAAGGCGAGGCGATGCTGGCCAGGGACGGAATCGCGGTCGACCGCGGCGACCGCCTGCATTTCGCCGTCATGCAGTTCCAGGGCCAGAGCCACATGCTGCAGGTGGCGCTGCCGCGCATCGATGTCAGCGTCGCCGAGCTGCGCACGATCTTCGAGGCGGCCTACTGGCGCCGCTTCGGCGTCGAGCTGCCGGAGATCCGCGCCGTGCTGGTCAACCTGCACACCGCCGTGATCGGCAAGCGTCCCGGCATCGACCTCGCCGCCCTGATGCGCGGCGAGAAGGCGACGGACGTCGCCGCCGCCCGAATCGGCACACGCGAGGTGTGGTTCGAGCGTGGCGGCTGGACCGCGACGCCGATCTATGCCCGCGACCGCCTGCCGCTCGACCTGAGGCTGGAAGGCCCGGCGATCATCGAGCAACTCGACACCACCATCGTGGTCGAACCCGGCGATCGGGTAAGCTGCGATGCGATCGGCAACCTCGTCGTGGAGGTCGCGCCATGAGCGCCATCGATCCTGTCACGTTAGCGGTGATTCAGAACGGCCTCGACCAGGTCTGCAACGAGATGGACCTCGCCTTCGTGCGCAGCGCCTTCTCGCCGGTGATCTCGGAGGGCATGGACCGCTCCGACGGCATCTACGATGCGGTTGACGGCGCGCTGATCGCGCAGGGCGAGCTCGGCCTGCCGGTCTTCGTCGGCACCATGCAGTTCTCGACCCAGGCGGTGATCGAGCGGGTGAAGACGCACTACGACGGCCACGTCGATCCCGGCGACGTCTTCATCGTCAACGATCCCTATCTCGGCGGCACGCATCTGATGGACGTGCGTTTCGTGAAGCCGTTCTTCTATCGCGGCCAGCTCTTCGCCTGGCTGGCGAACACGGGGCACTGGCCGGATATCGGCGGCATGGTGCCGGGCGGCTTCTCGGCCAGCGCCACCGAGGTCGAGCAGGAAGGCCTGCGCCTGCCGCCGATCAAGTTCTTCAAGAAGGGCGTGATGGACCGCGAGATCCTCGCCATCCTGATGAGCAACATGCGCATCGCCGACCAGCGCATCGGCGACATCAAGGCCCAGGCGGCCGCGCTCGACACCGGCGAGAAGCGGCTCACCGCGCTGATCGACCGCTACGGCGAGGACACGGTGAAGAGCGCGATCGGCGAATTGCGCGCGCGCTCGGCGCGGCAGATGCGGGCGAAGATCGCGACGATCCCCGACGGCGTCTACGAAGGCGCCTCGGTGGTCGATTCCGACGGCGTGGTCGACCAGCCGCTGCACATCCGCATGAAGATCACCAAGGCGGGCGAGCGGCTGACCTTCGACATGGGCGGCTCGAGCCCGCCGTGTCGCGGTCCGATGAACAGCGTGATCGCCACCACCAAGTCGGCGATCTACCTCGCCATCAAGCACGTCTTCCCCGACGTGCCGATCAACGCCGGCACCTTCGAGCCGCTCGACATCGTCGAGCCCGAAGGCACGTTCCTCTACGCGAAGTATCCGCGCCCCGTGTCGGGCTGCGCCGCCGAGGTCAGCCAGCGCATCGCCGAAGCAGTGTTCGCGGCGCTGACCAAGGCGATCCCCGATCGCCTGTTCGCCGCGCCGGCCGGCACGTCGGGCAATCTCGGCGTCGGCGGCTTCGATCCGGCGCGCAACAGGCACTACATCATGTACCTCTTCACCGGCGGCGGTTACGGCGGCTCGTACGAGGGCGATGGCCTGTCGAACGGCTGCTCGACCATCGGCATCTCCAAGATGCCGCCCGTGGAGGTGCTGGAGCAGTACTATCCCGTGCTGTTCGAGGAGTTCGCGCTGGCCGAAGGCTCGGGCGGCGCCGGCGAGCATCGCGGCGGCTTCGGCATCCGCTATGCCATCAAGATCCGTCGCGGCGAGGCACGCGTGTCGATGGTGATGGACCACGGCCGCGTCGGCCCGCAGGGCGCGCTCGGCGGCCGCGACGGCGGCGTGAACACCGTGCTGGTCGAGCAGGGCGGCAAGACCTATCGCCCGCCGCATCTGTCGAAGGACCAGGACATCGAGGTCGGGCCGGGCGATGTCGTGCGCGTCTCGACGCCGGGCGGCGGCGGCTACGGCGATCCGGCCAGGCGCTCGCCGGCGCTGGTCGAGCGTGATCTCAGGCGCGGCTACTACACGCCCGAGCAGGCGCGCACGTTGTTCGGCTCACACACGCTTCCGAAGGCCGCGGAGTAACTGGGATCGCCGGCGTCCCGCCGGCTCATGGCAGAAGAGCCGGCGGTCCCAGGAAGACTCAGGCGGCTCGCTTCAGCCGGCCGAGGTTCTCGATCGTCGCGACACACGCCGCGGCGGCTTCGGCGCCCTTGACCACGAAGTGGTGGCTGAAGAAGGCGCGGTGCTCGTCGTGCTCGTGGAAGCGCTGCGGCGTGAGCACGGCGGAGATCATCGGCACCTCGGTCTCGATCTGCACGCGCATCAGCCCGTCGATCACCGCGTCGGCGACGAATTCGTGGCGGTAGATGCCGCCGTCGACGACGAAGCCCGACGCCACCACCGCGGCGTAGCGGCCGGTGCGCGCCAGCATCTTGGCGTGCAGCGGGATCTCGAAGGCGCCCGGCACCTCGTAGAGATCGATGCGGTCGGCGCCATAGCCGCGTGCCGCCATCTCGGCGAGGAAGGAGTCGCGACAGCGATCGACGATGTCGCGATGCCAGCACGATTGCACGAAGGCGACGCGCGGGCCGTTGTCGTTGCTTGTGGGATTGCTGCTGCTGTTCTGGATGCTCTGATTCACGACTGTCTCCCGGAGACGGTTGAATCAGGGCGCACGAGTCGACGAAAACGCGCGACTCGCCCGGGCGAGTCGACGCGTCAACGCCACATCGTTCTCTTCCATCCGGACTGTGACCGTCGGCCCCGGAATCTCACCGGATCTGCTGACCCTGCCGTACGCTACGCTGGCAGGCGCTCGCGGGCTTGCGCAACTGAATGCACTTACCGCCGGTGGGGACTTTCACCCCGCCCTGAGAACGCACACCGCACGAAAAACGCTGTGCGGCGGACGGACATTACGACGGAGCCACTGATCAGGATTGCGCAATCTCGTCATGGCCGATTTGCGCATCGGGAAAGCGTCGAACCCCGTGCTAGCGTCGGGCCGTGCCTTCGGGGGAGAGGATAGGATGGCCCAATCGGCTGATGCAGGCAGGTTTTATGCGATGCGTGGCGCGGAGCGGCAACCCATACGTGCACCGATCGACGTGAAGCCTTTCCTCGGCAAGCCGGACCTCCATTGGAAGGTGGGCCGCTCGGCCTATGAACTCGCGACAAGCTGGCTGGCGGCTGATGGTGTACCGGCGCCCGTTCGCGTCGTCCTCGACCAGGTGCCTGAGTGGCGTTCGGCCTCGCTGGACGAAGCGGCCTTCGAGAAGCAGGTCGAGCTGCGCACGAGAGGTGCGGCCAGCCAGACCGATCTCATGGCTTACATGAGCTTGCCCGATGGGGCAGCGGTTCTCGCGGTCGAGGGCAAGGTGACCGAGACCTTCGGTCAACGCGTCGACGATCCTGGCATGTCGGATGGCCAGAGGGCGCGCGCGGCTGATCTTTGCGCCATGCTGGGCATCGCCTTTGCCGAAGCCGGCAACCTGCGCTACCAGCTGCTCCACCGTACGGCATCGGCGGTGATCGAGGCACAACGCGTCAAGGCGCGTCGCGCCATGATGCTCGTGCATTCGTTCGATGTGGGCCAGGCGGGGCGGTCGGACTTCGAGGCTTTCGCGCAGAGCCTTGGCATGACCGGCGCGGGCGCCAATCTGGTCACCGCACCGAAGACGATCGAGGGGGTCGAATTGCGTCTCGCCTGGGTCGCGGATCGCCCGCAGCGCCCGCGCGTCCAGTATTTCGCCCTCGGCGGCACCATCGCCACGACGCCTACGGAATCCGGCGCGATGGCGATGGGGCTGGGGGCCGACGACCTGATGCGCATGGTGCCGGCGCTGGCCGGCGTGGCCGAGGTGCGCGGCGAGACCGTGGCCAAGCTCGGCAGCTCCAACCTGACCTTCGATGTCATGCTCGAGCTTGCCCGGCGCATCGAGGACCTGCCGCGCTCGGGCGCCGAGGCGCCGGTCGGCGTCGTGATCTCGCAGGGCACCGACACGCTGGAGGAGACCAGCTTCGTGCTCGACTGCGTGCTCGACGCGACCTTGCCGGTGGTGCTGACCGCGGCGATGCGCAACCCGAGCCTGACCTCGGCCGACGGCGCGGGCAATCTGCTGGCCTCGGTGCGTAGCGCCGCCTCGCCGTGGCTGCGCGCGCATGTCCGCGACATCGGCGTCGTCGTCGCCTTCCTCGACCACGTGCTGGCGGCATTCGACATCGCCAAGACCGAGACCAGCCGCATCGATACGTTTCGCAGCCCGGCGACCGGACCGCTCGCCACGCTGATCGAGGATCGCGTGGTGCCGCTGTCGCTGCCGGTGCGCGACTGGAAGCGCGCCGTCGATGCGGCGCTCGGGCCGCGGCCGGCCGCCCGTCTGCTCGCCGCCGCGCGCAAGCCGGTCGCGCTGCTGTGGACCGCGCTCGACGAGCCGGGCCACCTGATCGACGCGCTGCTCGCCGATCCGAAGCGTCTCGGATATGCCGGCATCGTGGTGGCGGGCACCGGCGGCGGGCATGTGCCCGACGCCCATGTCGAGCGGCTGACTGCGCTCGGCCGCGCGGTGCCGGTCGTCATCGCCTCGCGTACCGGCGCCGGGCCGCTGCTCGCCTCGACCTATGACGGCCCCGGCTCGGAGATCGCGCTGCGGCGCGCCGGGCTGATCTTCGCCGGCCGCCTGCATCCGCTGAAGAGCCGCCTGCTGCTGGAACTGCTGCTGCGCGGCGGCGTCGACCGCGACGGCATCGCGCGCGTCTTCGCGGCCTGCGGCTGAGGCCGGCGATGGCCGGCAACACGGTCCTCGTCGCGGGCGCTTCCGGCATCGTCGGCCGCGCCGCCGTGGCGCGGTTCAACACGCTGCCGGGCTGGAAGGTGATCTCGCTGTCGCGCCGCGCGCCCGACCTCGAGGGCCCGCACGAGCATCTTGCGCTCGACCTGTCCGACGCGGCGGCCTGCGAGACGGCCTCGGCGAAGTTCGGCGAGGTGACGCATGTCGTCTTCGCCGCGCTCTACGAGCTGCCCGGGCTCGTCGCCGGCTGGCGCGAGACGGCGCAGATGGAGATGAACCTCGCGTTCCTCTCCAACCTGATGACGCCGCTGCTGCGCGTGGCGAAGAAGCTGCGGCACGTCACGCTGCTGCAGGGCACCAAGGCCTATGGCGCGCACATCGCGCCGATCAAGGTGCCGGCGCGGGAAGATGCCCCGCGCGATCCGCACGCCAATTTCTACTGGCTGCAGGAGGACTGGCTGCGCGCGGCGCAGGCCGGGCGCGATTGGCACTTCACCATCTTCCGGCCGCAGATCGTGTTCGGCCATGCGTTGGGCAGCCCGATGAACCTGCTGGCCGCACTGGGGGCCTGGGCGGCGTTGTGTCGCGAGCAGGGCCAGCCATTCTCCTATACCGGTGGCGCACCCTATCTGTGCGAAGCGATCGATGCGGATCTGCTGGCCGAGGCGCTGCTATGGGCAACACAAGCGCCGGGCGCGCGCGGCCAGACCTTCAACATCGCCAATGGCGACGTGTTCCGCTGGCCCGACATCTGGCCTGCGATCGCGCGGGACCTTGCCGTCGAACCCGGCGAAGCGCGGCCGCTGTTCCTGTCGCAGGAAGCGCCGCGCCGCGAAGCCCAATGGCAGGCCATCGTGCAGCGTCACGGCCTGCAGCCCACCAGCTTGCAAAGCCTGGTCGGCGATTCCTTCCACTACGCCGATTTCGTGCTGGCGCCCAAACAGACCGAGCCGCCGCCGCCGGTGCTGCTCAGCACCGTCAAGCTGCGCCAGGCGGGATTCGCCCCCTGCCGCGACACCCTTGCCATGTTCGCCGACTGGTTCGGCCGCCTGCGCGCCATGCGCCTGCTGCCCTGACCCAAACCATTTAAGAACAAGGATTGTTCCGCCGTCCCGGGACGCATGGCAGGCGGCTGTCGTCGCCTTGCCCCCTTGATTCGGCGCAAATCCTGC
>CAYNOF010000816.1:0-2225 GCA_964398335.1 uncultured Rhizobiaceae bacterium | reverse complement strand
CGACCGCCTGGGGCTGGGAAGCCGTTACGTTCTCCGTGTCCAGCACGGTCGCCAGACCGTGAATGACCGCCGCCAGGCGCATGGCGGCCAGCACGGCTTCTTCGTTCAGGCCCTTCTCGCGCACCACTTTTTCATGCGAGTCCACACACATCGCGCAGCCCTTGATGGCGGACGCGGCCGCGCACCACAGCTCAAAATCCACCGGATCCACGCCGTGCGAACGGATGATATTCATACGCAGGCGGGCCGGCATGGTGCGGTATTTCTCATTGGAGGTGAGGTGAGTGAAGCGATAGTAAATGTTGTTCATGCCCATAATGGCGGCCGCGCCTTTGGCCGCATCCAGCGCTTGCGGCGTAAGATGGTTGGCCGCTTCCGTCAGGATTGCAGCGGTCAACTCCGGACTGCGGGCCGCGACCGCGCTGGCCACGGCTGTGCCCCAGGTTTGCTGCGGGGTGAGCTCGGGCTGCCGGGTAAGGGTCGAAAAATTCAGTTTCAGGTCCCGCCCATAGGCCGGGACGGTTTCCAACAATTCCGCCAATGTCATGCTAGTTCTCCCAGAGAAAGCAATGCCGGAAGTGTGCGCTCATGCAGCACGCTTCCGGCCATGGTGTTCGTTATACGGTCAAGGTGGCTTCGCCCTTCTGCCAGTTGCAGGGGCAAAGCTCATCGGTCTGCAGTGCGTCCAGTACGCGCAGGACCTCTTCCGGATTGCGGCCCACGGAAAGATCGGTCTGGTACACAAACCGGATGATGCCTTCCGGGTCCACCAGGAAGGTGGCGCGTTGCGCCACGCCGGCGTTAGGGTCCAGAATGCCCAGCTGTCCGCACAGGTCGCGCTTAATGTCGGCCAGCATGGGGAACGGCAGGCTCTTCAGGTCCTCGTGATGGGTGCGCCAGGCCAGGTGCACGAATTCGGAATCAGTGCTGCCGCCCAGGATTTGCGTGTCGCGTTCCTGAAATTCCTTGTTCAGCTTGCCGAAGCCGGCGATTTCCGTCGGGCACACGAAGGTGAAGTCCTTGGGCCAGAAGAAATACAGCTTCCACTTGCCGGCATAATCCAGGTCGGTAATGGTCTTAAAAGCGGTCTTGGGATCGGTGCTTACGGTAGCGGTGACTGAAAATGAAGGGAACTTTTCTCCTACTCCTAACATGCTTGCTCTTTCTCCTGTGGATGGTGGTTGTTATTTAGATGTTGCACTACGGTTTGGCGATGGTGGAACATGCCCCACAAACCCCCAAAACATCCACGGAGATCCGCCGCACCTGAAAGCCGCGCGGCAGTTTGCTGCGCAGGCGGACCGGCGTGACGTCCGATTCCTCGATGTCGGTGATGGATTTGCAGTGCATGCAGACCAGATGATGGTGCGGCTCGTGGTTGGGGTCCACCCGCATAGCGCCGTGGTGGAGGCTTACTTCCCGCAACATGCCGCTATCAAGGAAGGTCTGGATGTTTTTGTAAACGGTGGCCAGAGAGATCGATGGGATTTTCCTGCGAACCTTCTCGTAGATCATCTCCGGGCTGGGATGCCCCGGCAGAGACAGGACCGTTTCGTAGATGACTTGCCGCTGATGGGTGGCCGCCAGGTCGTGCTGATGGCACAGCTCCCGGAAATTGTGGACGGAAGTCATATTTAATAATAGTTATTATCTAAGAAAATCTCTGGTTTGACAAGTAGTGGCCAATGTACGGGAAGGGCTCATGCCGCCCTTCGCCGCCGCTCCTCCTCGACCCTGCTCCTTGTCCCCGGCCCGGCCAATATCTCGCGATACAAGCCCTCCAGCGCCTGCGTGACATGTTCCCAGAGATAGTGCTGCTGGACGCGCCCTCGGGCCCGCTCGCCCGCCTGCTGCCTCAACTCCTGGTTTGCGAGCAGCCAGTTCAGCATGCCGCGCAGGTCGTCCTCATTTCCGTGGTGAAACCAGAATCCCGCATTTCCCATGGCCTCGAGATTTTCCGGCGTGTCGCTGGCCAGCACGCAGAGCCCGGCGGCCATGGCATCGAGCAACGCCAGAGAAAGACCTTCCAGGTCGGAGGGCAAAACAAAGAGCGCCGCATGCGCCAGAAGCTCCTGCAGTGGTTCGCCCGTGATCCAGTCCAGCAGGACAACGCGTTCGGACTGCTGCCGGCGCAGATCTTCCATGTAAGCCTTGCTATAGCTGGCTCCTCCGGCCAGCACCAGTTTCATCGGCGTGTCCAGCTTCTGATAGGCATGGACCAGCAG